>JACQCJ010000067.1 GCA_016201685.1 Candidatus Peregrinibacteria bacterium
AATCGTTCAACGCCAAAATCAAAAACTTCAGAGTGCTTCAACGAGGCGTACGCGATGTGAAGTTCTTCCTGTACCGCCTCTCGAAACTCTACGGATGAATTGTGTTGTAATCATTTTCCTCCACCAAAGTTCTTACTGATCTTGTATCTTTCCTCGTAACAGGACTATCATCTGCCTATGTCCGATTCCACAATCGTAGACGTCCCCGGGCTCTCCTTTCTCCGATTCGCCCTCGAATCGGTCATCGAGGATAAAGACCAACTGTCGATCGAGCCGAGTGTTGATTCTCTTGGGATTCTCTTCACTGTCCGCGTGAGCGAAAGAGATATGGGAAAACTGATCGGCAAGGGCGGACAGACCGTCAAGGCCCTGCGCACGCTCCTGCGCATCATCGGCGGCAACATCTCTCAGCGCATCAATCTCAAAATCCTCGAGCCGACGGCTCAGGCATAATTCCCCCTCACTTCCCATGTTGCGTCATCTCCTCGAAAACGGCGATCCCATGCAGATCATCGCGACGTTCATCGCACTCGCGCTCATCGCGGCCTCGCTGCTCTGCCTCATTTTCATCATCGTCGGCGGCATCACGTTCATCCTCTCCGCGGGCAACGAGGACAAGATCAAGAAGGCCGTCCACACCATCCGCTTCGCGATCATTGGGCTCTTCATCACCTTCATCGCTTTCTTCGCGGTTTCTTGGATCGCGAAACTTCTGGACATTCCCTTCGACCTGAGCTTCTCAACGATCATCGATCTTATGACGCAGATCTTCGGGTCGCTGAAGAAGTAAAGGCGTTCTCCGAGATTGTTTGTGCTTTCGCAACCCTCTTCGGCGTGCCGTGGTATTCTTGGATGCATGGGCGCCTAGCTCAGTTGGTGAGAGCGACTCGCTTACACCGAGTAGGTCAGGGGTTCGAATCCCTTGGCGCCCACCACCGAAAGAAAAACATTGTCCATCTGTTCGAAGGAATCTATGCTTATTCCATCTTTAGCTTCTTTATCTCCATGCCCCTCCTCACTTTTCTCCAGATCGTCATCAGTCTGCTGCTCTCGCTCTTGATTCTCCTGCAGCATCGCGCTTCCGGTCTCACCGCCACGTTCGGCGGGAGCGGCGCGACGTTCGTGCAGAGGAGAGGCGCCGAGAAGGTCATCTACAAGCTCAGCATCTGGTTGAGTGTGATCTTCTTTGCGATGACAATCGTGCAGCTGTACTTCTCGGCGTAAATCTTCGCATGAGCCACTGCTGAGCCTTCTCGCTCGGGGTTCTCTTCGGTAGAATACTCGGGATGCTCCGTCGACCCGTTCAGCTCTTCAACGCCATGACCCGGTGGGAACGCTGGGCGCTCATCGTCTTCGCGTGTCTGTTCGTCCTCAGTGCCGTGGCGCTCGTACGACAGTTTTATGTCGACAACACCGTGCTCGTTCCCTCGACGGGCGGGACGTACATCGAAGGATCCGTCGGGGAACTTCGGCCGCTGAATCCCTGGTTCACGATCCAGAACGACGTGAACAGAGACATCGTCTCGCTCGTGTTTGCGGGGCTCCTCAAATATAACCCGCAGACGAAGAAAATTGAGGATGACCTGGCGACGATGCAGATTGCGAGTGACGCAAAGACGTACACGCTTCGTCTCAAGGACAATCTCCTCTGGCACGATTCGTCAGCGAAGGACCCGCATCCCGTCACCGCCGACGACGTGCTCCTCACCTTCAAAACCATCCAACATGCAGGGTTCCCCAATCCTCTCCTGCAGCAGAACTTCCGCGGCGTTGCGATCACGAAGCTCGACGACCGCACGGTGCAATTTGCGCTCGATCAGCCCTACAGCTTCTTCCCGAGCAACCTCACGCTCGGGCTCCTCCCGGCTCGCTCCTTCGAGGGCATCCCGGCGCGCAAGATGGATCAGGCGCTCGACTTCGCGTACCACCCGATCGGCTCCGGACCGTACCGATTCAAGAGCCTCGTGCAGACGGATCTCTCCACCGAAGTCACTCTCGAACGTTTCCCGCGCAGCATCCCTCCCCTTGAGCACCTCGATCGCATCGTGTTCCGTATTTTCTCGGATTACTCGTCGTTGCTCACCGATCTGCGCACCCTTCAGGGCGTACGACTGGTGCCGCGCAACAAGAAGGGCGAGCCGATCATCCCCAACCGCTTCCGCGCGACGAACTACACGCTGCCGCAGTACGTGGCGCTCTTCTTCAATCTCGATCATCCGGCGTTGCAGGATCCCAAGCTGCGTTTGGGTTTGCAACTGGGAACGAACAAGCAGGAGATCGCCGACGCCATCCACGAGCCGTACATTGTCGATACGCCGCTTCTGGAGATCGACGTCTCCGACTGGCGCTACCACTTCGATTCGGATGCGGCGCAGGGGGCGCTCTTTGCCTCCCGATGGAATCTGCCCGAGAAGCTCCGGCTCCAGCACCTGTTGGAGAATGCCCAGGCGAATCACATCGGCCCCCTGAGGGCCGCCCCCGTCGTTCTGGTGCAGACGGGATCCTCCTTCACGATCACGGGATCGCTCGCCGATGTTCCCCTCGGTTCAAAAATCAACGGCGACTCCATCGCGAAGAATCCGCATGGAACGGGATCGTGGATGGTTCAACTCCCGGCGCGGGGCGGCACCGGTGCTCTTGCGCTTGGAGAAAACATGCTGCGGCTCACCGATCCTCATGGTAAGGTCGTCGATTCCTTCTACGTCCTGCGTGCGCGTGACCCCGATGACTATGCTCGCGCGATGGAGGAGCAGCGTCTCGTGCAACTCTTCCTCGCATCGAAGGCTGGCACCGTCCCCCCCGACCAGCGCATCGGCCCGGGAGACTTCTTCCTGGAAAACGGCATGCTGCGGAGGCGAACACCAGGGGATCCCGTCAGCATCCGCACGAACGACAGGGGGAAGCCTCTCGCGCTGGTTCTCCTCACGAGTCCCGCGCCGGCCGCGTATCGAGACGTTTCTGAGCGCATCAAACAGCAATGGGCGAAACTCGGCGTTGCGGTGACCGTCGAGATTCCCGCAACGCGTCAGGAGTTCCAGGACCGTCTGCTGCGGCGCCAATACGATGTGCTGCTCTTCGGGCAGTCGTTGCTCGATAATCTCGACAGTTTCCCGTACTGGCACAGCAGCACGAAGCAGAAGCTGACGGCAAACCCCAATGCATTGCGCAGCAATGCCTACAATCTTTCCCAGTACGCCTCGTTTCCGGCAGACGCCCTCCTCGAGACCATGCGCCGTACGAGTGACGAGAAGGAGCGCGCCGATACGCTCAAGAAGCTCAGAGACATCCTGAAAGCCGATGTTCCCGCTGTGTTCCTCTACTCCCCTCTGTATACGTTTGCGCATCACGAGAACGTTCAGGGCATCGAGCTTGGTGCGCTTTCAGTGCATTCCGATAGGTTTTTGACACTGTACAAATGGTATGTCAAGCAAGATCGAGTCTTCGTGCAAGGCAAGAGCTGGCTGTCATTCTTCGGCTGGGTTCGCTCTCTCGTGCAGAGATGAGCAACGCCTCGATCCGCGCCTGATTGACTCACCAGTCTGCATTCCGTAAGCTTGTGCCGGGTCGGATGTCTGAAGGGACGGCATCGTTTCTCATCAATGTACACTCCAGCATCTATGGAAATTCTCCTCCTCGAGGATGTCGCCGGCATCGGAAAAAAGAACGACCTCCTCGTCGTGGGGGACGGCTTTGCGTTGAACTGCCTCCTGCCGGGGCGAAAGGCCCTCGTCGCCACTCCCACCGTCCGCAAGCGCTACGCCGACCAGATCCGCAAACGGGCGGAAGAGAAGGAGCGCGATCGGCAGATGCAGATGCAGACCGCGGCGGCCCTCGCAGGCAAGTCACTCCTCTTCCGCCGCAAGGCGACCAAGACCGGAAAGCTCTACGCGGGAATCTCTCCCACCAACATTGTGGAGGAACTCGAGCGCGCCTTCGATCTCAAAGTTTCTGAGGACGCCGTGACGCTCCCCGAGCACCTCAAGAAAGTCGGCACTTTCTCGGTGACCATCCGGGTCGGCGAAATTACGCACACTCTGCCAGTGAAGATCGAGGCGGAGGAGAAGGGGAAATGATCCTGTTTCGGCTTTTGCGTCAGAAAGTTTGCAGAGTAAATTTGAAGTTGTATTCTACTGAACATGCGTTGTCCCTCTCTCATCGAGATCGATAAGGCGGCGCTCGGTGCGGCGCAACTGCTGCGATCCAATGAAGGCAAATTGGAGATCATCGAGGAAGCGGCTCTTCTCCGGGACACGCTGGAGCGCCTCCTGACCTCTGATGACATTCCGATCGCCAAAATCAGTCAGATGATCGCAACATTTCGTTCGAACCTCGGGCTCGCCGATCCCTGCTACCAGCAGAACTTTGTCGGGGCGGTAGCGGGTTATCTTGCTCTCCGGGAGCAGGGAGTGGATCGGTCGGTCGCGGATGAGTTCGGGCCTCAATTCCATTCCGCACTCGACAAGGCTTGCGCCGATGAAGAGTTCATGGCCGAGGAAGCCTCGGACAACGCCGACGAGCTGCACGGACAGATCGATACCCTCTTGCACGCCGCGATCGCCCTCATGAACTTCGCACCGGAACGTACGTCCGCCATCACCCAACAGGATATCGATCACTACTTGTACGATGCGTACTTCCATCTGATCAAGATGGGCGTCTATAGCGACCTGTGGATACACGTTCACATGTGTCAGGCGCGGGCAGAGATCTTCGATCTGCAGGATGGAGAAACAGGCTATGAAGAAGCTCTGCGGCGGGCCCACGCCTTCACCAACATCTTCTTCAATTTCCTCTGTCAGGTATCGGATCACCCTCGCTGCAGCCGTGCGTTGCGGACGGTCATCCGCACGCACCTCATCAGCTTCCATGAGGATGAATCTGAGAAGCTGCCGCCCGAACTCCCCTTCGACATCGGTAACATTGACCTGCGTGTTACATTCGAAGACATTCGGCATACGAACGATTCCAGTGGATTCCATTTGAACGAGCAGAGACTCGCAACACCGCTCTTCTGCCGGGATGCATGATGAGGAAGTACCTCTGACTGAACTTCTACAGTTCCCAATGACCTCACCCGGGGAATTGGCTGCCTGATGCGACCGTGATGTCGCCAAAACAAAAACCTGGTGCCACATTCTTTTCGCTTTTCCTTGATTGCAAGCGCAGTTTCGTAGTTCTCTGG
>JACQCJ010000069.1 GCA_016201685.1 Candidatus Peregrinibacteria bacterium
GATTTTGGCTTGCAGAAAAAGAAATCATGGTCTGCTCGCGTCGCGTTCACCGAGGGCTGCGGACAGAAAGCGATCAGGAGTTTTCCGCGCGGGGAAAACCACCGTGCAGCATCGTGTCCAGTCTATGTTGGGAAACCTCTGATAAGGTGTACGTTCGTACAGCCGAATTGTCGAGGGGCGTGACCAGGTCGGTGCCCGTGTGTTGAGAAGCATGGGCCGGGGTTCGATTCCCCCACGCTCCACTAATTCGGCATGTTGGTGTATTCTTTTTTCTATGAAGCGTGCGTTGATAACAGGGATCACAGGTCAAGACGGCTCGTACCTCGCCGAACTGTTGCTCCAGAAGGGCTACGAAGTGCATGGCCTCGTGCGGCGGGCGTCCACGTTCAACCGCGGGCGCATCGAGCATCTCTTCTCCGACGTCAACGCACCCACGCTCCCGATCAGCCTCCACTACGGCGACCTCGGCGATTCCAGTTCCCTCACGCGCGTGCTGCAACTCGTCCGTCCCGATGAAATTTACAACCTCGCCGCGCAGAGCCACGTAGGGGTGAGCTTCGACATGCCGGAGTACACCGGCGACATCACGGGGGTGGGGACGGCGCGCCTCCTCGAAGCGCTGCGCACGAGCGGGGTATCTTCCAAGTTCTATCAGGCGAGCTCGAGCGAACTGTACGGACTCGCGCAAGAAGAGCGTCAGAATGAAAAAACGCCCTTCTATCCGCGCAGTCCCTATGGCTGCGCCAAGGCGTACGCGTTCTACCTCACCCGCAACTACCGCGAGAGCTACGGGATCTATGCCGTCAACGGCATTCTCTTCAATCACGAATCTCCGCGCAGAGGCGAGAACTTCGTCACTCGGAAGATCACTCTCTCCATCGCGCGCATCATGGCGGGCAAACAGGACCGTCTCTTTCTCGGGAACATGGAGGCGCGGCGCGACTGGGGCTACGCGCCGGAATTCGTCGAGGGCATGTGGCGGATGATGCAGCAGAATTCACCGCAGGACTTTGTCCTCGCAACAGGGAAGACCGCATCGGTGCGAGAATTCCTCGAACTGTGCCTCGGGCACGCGAACATTCCGTTCGAACGACGGGGGAAGGGGAAAGAAGAGACCTACGTCGACACCCGCACGGGCAAGACCATCGTTGCCATCGATCCGCATTACTACCGTCCCGCCGAAGTCGATTACCTCCACGGCGATCCGTCCAAAGCGAAGAAAGAACTCGGGTGGGAGGCGAAGACGTCGGTCGAAGAACTTGCAAAGATCATGCTGGAGGCGGATTGCAAGGCGGAGGGCGTGGCCTTGTAATGATCTTGGCTGTTGTGCGTGGACATCGCCATTACCCATCAACGTGGCAGATCGTATCTCTGTGCCATTGCTCGGTTCTCTCACCCCTTCTTTGGTCGCAAGCAGACTTCCAAAGAGTATCCGAGGCACTCTGCCAATCGTTCTGCTGTTTCGAATGCTGGGGTATCCTTACCACGTTCAATTTGACTGATGTATACTCGTTTCACTAAGTAATCCCACAAAATCTGGACAATCAGCAAACTCTCCAAAGCATGCCTCCGTAGCTTTCATACGTCTTCTTGAGGAAAATGGAGAACAACGGATGTGGAGAGAAAATTGAGAAAATGAAAATTCTGAGTGCTGTGGCAACGATTCTACATGCAGTTTCCATCAATTCTGCCACTTCCGGCCGGAGCTGAGCGACTTCTGCAAGATCTTGCTGCAGCGTTTCCAAACGATCTCCTGTCGTGAGAACATCGGACATAAGGGGAGTATCTTACCCCTATAGACCGATGTGTCCAGGCCGCTCAAGCGATGTTTCCAGATTCCTTTTTCCCTATAGTGATGCGGCATGCCCCGCATTGCGATCATCGCCGGCGCCGGCCCCGCGGGCCTCACGGCCGCCTACGAACTTCTCAAACGCACGGACATCCATCCGATCGTCCTTGAATCCACGGATGCGATTGGCGGCATCGCGCAGACGTTCAACTACAAGGGCAATCGCATCGACATCGGAGGGCACCGGTTCTTCAGCAAGAGCGAGCGCGTGATGCGGTGGTGGTTCAATATCCTCCCGCCGCAAGGCTCACCTTCGGCGGACACGGCGGAGAAGCGCCATGAAATTGAATATGCCTCTGAGGTCATTGTGGAATACCTTTGTCCGGAGTGCGCTTCTCCGAGTGATTCAGTGTTCAGCGGTTCAGCGGTTCAGAACAATGATCAAAAAACCCCTAAGCCACTGAGTTCTGAACCGTTGAATTCTTCGGTGAAAGTCACCCGCCCAGCGCCAAATCCTGAGCAGGAAGATTCCGTGATGTTACAGCGTCCAAGACTTTCACGCATTTTCTACCGGCGGCACTTCTTCCCGTATCCCATCGGCATTACGCTCTCCGTCGCACGGCGGCTGGGAATCCTCAATACGTTTCTCATCGGTCTCAGTTATCTCAAGGCGCAGGTGTTCCCGCAGCGAGACGAAACCTATCTGGATGCCTTCTTCATCAACCGCTTCGGCAAGCGTCTCTATTTGACCTTCTTCAAAGACTACACGGAGAAAGTCTGGGGCGTTGCGTGCGAGCAGATCCGCGCCGACTGGGGGGCGCAGCGCATCAAGGGTCTCTCGCTCAAGCGCGCGATCACGCACGCCGTGAAGGATCTCCTCAGCAGCGACTTCCAGAAAGTGCAGCAGGAACGCGAGACGAGCCTCATCACGCGGTTCTATTATCCCAAGTTCGGGCCGGGACAGATGTGGGAGACCGTAACCGAACATCTTCGGAAATGCGGCGGAGAGGTCCGGTTGCGGCGGAGAGTCAGCGGCGTTCGCTGCACCGCTGGCCGCGTCACGAGTGTCGAGATTGAGAACGTGGAGACGGGTGATGTGGAACAGATCTCCTGCGATTTCTTCTTCTCCACCATGCCCATCAAGCACCTGATTGGCATGATGCGTCCCCATCCTCCGTCTCTCGTCGTCGAAGTAGCCGAAGGTCTGCAGTATCGGGACTTCTTGACGGTCGGGCTGCTCGTCAGCAAGCTCCACGTGCAAGAGAAAGGAAAGCATCCCGCCGTGAACGTGCCGGATAATTGGATCTACATCCAGGATGGGGGAGTGCGTGTCGGCCGCGTCCAGATCTTCAACAATTGGAGCCCCTACATGGTCGCGGATCGCGAGAAAGCCGTGTGGATCGGGCTCGAATACTTCGTCAATGAAGGCGGCGATCTGTGGGTACAGCCGGATCAGGAGATCATCCAGCTCGGCATCCGAGAGATGGAGTCTATCTGCTTTCTACGCGGCGGCGATGTGCTCGATGCGTGCGTGCTGCGGATGCCCAAGGCGTACCCCGCCTACTTCGGCAGCTACGACCAGATCGGCGTGGTGCGCGACTTCGTCAACACGATTCCCAATCTCTTCCTCATCGGCAGAAACGGCATGCACCGGTACAACAATCAAGATCACAGCATGCTCACCGCCATGACGGCCGTCGATAACATCCTCGCGGGAAGGACGGACAAATCCAATCTCTGGGAGATCAATCTCGAGATGGTCTACCATGAGGGAAAGTCCGCATGATGGCATCCTCTTCGCGTGCTCGGCGGTCCATCCTCATCGTCACGGTGTTTCTGCTGTGCATGGGGGCGGCCCTGGTCGAACTGTTCCTCTTCCGCACGGCGCCCGATCCCCGCGAGATCCAGGCGACAATCGTCCAGAGCGGCGAACAGGTCACGACCCTCGTCCAGCGCGTCCTGCATCCCTCTGCGCATCAAGACATTCAGTCACGTCACGAGGTTCTGCCCCTCCCCGGAACGCAGCTGCGCATCCGCTATTCCGCCGCGCTCCCCGTTCCCGTTCTCTACGCCGTCGCGGATGCCGCCCTTGCGCAGGGGTACGACGACGCCAATATGCTCCTCGGCGTCCTCCCGGCGGGTCAGGATCGTGATGAAGTTCTCTCCTTGCGCGCCCTACCCGGATGGCAACCGCGAGGCGCGGGGGCCGTTCTGTATCTGTTCCAGCGCGATGATCAGCCGGTGAACCTCCGGACGATTGCGGTGGAGGACCGGGGGAATCTCGCCGATCGCGTTTGGTCGATGCTTGCCCAACTTCGCAGGAGCGAGCCGTGGCAGGTGTCGTCCCAGAGCGTGCTGCGGGGCTACGTGATGGGGGGGATGTCCTGGGCGTTCGTTCTGGGGGTGGGGTTCGTCGCGGTGATCATTGGCATGATGGGCGTGCGGGGAATGGAGTGGGTGCAATCCAAGAAGAAAACAATAAATTCTCCTGGGGAGCAGGCCTACGGCCTGCGTTTGAAGAGCATTGTCAGACATTTTCTTTTGGTCATTGTTCTGTTCGTGGGATTCTATCAACTGCGATTCCTTCCCGATGCCGTCGCTTCGTCGTTCCTTCAGGTACATCGATGGGAGACGGAACACGCGTACGGTGGAACGGGAGATGTCTATCTCGTCGCGGATGCGCTCCGTTCACAGACGATCCTCACTCCCGGCATCGCCGTTGCCGTCTGCGGACACAATCACGGCGTCGAGGCGAAGATCCTGCGCTACCTCCTCTTTCCCGCGGATGCGTTTCCCTCCGAGCAGGTATGGCAGCGCGCGGCATTCGTCATCGCGACCCTGCCCGAGTGGCAGTTCGATCGAGGGGAGTTCTTCTGTGACGGTCTCCATCGTCCCGGAAAGATTCTCGGAAGGTTTCCCCACGGAGGTGCCCTCGTCCGCTTCTCCCCGTCACACTGATGTCTGTTCTTCTCTTCTGTCTCACGGCAATGCTGCTCGTTCTGGAAGGAACGCTCTTCCTGCGCATCGCGTTTCCTCGTTACGAGAGATTGCTCTGTCTTGTGCTGGGTTATCCCGTTGCGGCGCTGTTCAATGTGCTGCTCTTTTTCGTGATGTATGCGGTTGGATTGCGGTGGAATGCGGAAGCGATCGGGATGGGGCATGGATTGGTGATGATTCTCTTGATTGGATTTTGGATGATTCGACTGTCATGGTTCGACTCCGCTCACCATGACAACCTTTCTAATAGACAAAGAGAAAAGCATGTCAACCCGAGCCCTTCGTACCTCAGGACAGGCTTCGTCGAGGGGCGACATGCGTTCCCATGGATCATCATTGGTCTCTGCATTTTGTCTCTCTGCGCAACATTCTTCTACGCCGCAACGCATGCATTGATTCTGCCGAGCTATTACATCGATACGGTTTCCAATTGGAACCTGCGCTCGCGCGCGATGCTCTCGGCCGGCACGCTCCTCACCGAAGGAGTGGTGAAGCCGCAGTATCCGATCCTCCTCCATGCACTACAGATGCTCTTTATGCTGCCGCTTGAGAGATGGAACGACACGGCCGCAAACGCCGCGACATTTCTCCTGTCCCTCTCGAGCTTCCTCGCGCTCTTCCTCCTGGTGCGGCGCGATCACGGCGCCTTCATCGCGTTTGTCATGGTCACGGCCCTCGTCAGCGTGCCGCTCGTCACCGTGCACCTGGGCCAGGGCTTCGGCGACATCCACCTGATCCAGTACGTCCTGCTCTCGGCCTTCCTGCTCGAGCGAGGGATCCGGCTGGAGGATCGCGCATCCATCGCGCTCTCCGCGCTCCTCGTCATCGCCTCTGCCTGGACCAAGCTCGAGGGGTTCTACGAAGGCATCGGCTTCTGGCTTCTCCTGTGGATCGGATCGTCGCTCGTACTGCATCGCACGATTCCATGGCGGATACTGTTCCTCTTCCTCCTCGCCCTGCCCTGGCCGCTCTTCGTGAAATTCCACCACATGCTGCTGAGCCCGCATGGCAGGGGATTCGAATTCCACGTCGCCGCGATACCCCTCGCTCTCCTGTACATGGGCACCGAAGGCTCCTTCGGCATTGCGTGGTACGTTCTCCCATTCTGTCTTCTGATTCTCTTCACGCTGCGCTTTCTAAGGATCCTCCCCCGGTTGCCCGTTCCGCTCCTCTGGGGCCTCCTCGCTCTTGCCTTCGCGTTCGTCATCTTCTTCTGCACCGCCGAAGTGCAGGGTCTGTACAATCAGGAATCGTTCCACCGCGTGCTGCTCGTGCCATTGCTGTTGTTGATTGAGGGGTGTGTGATGGGGTTTGTCGAGGTCTTCATGCATGTTGCCCATACCACTCCACCGTCTTCCTGATTCCTTCTTCAAACGGAACCCTGGGATCGTACCCCAATTTCCGCTTCGCCTTGGAAATGTTCGCGATGTAGCGGACCACTTCGCCCACGCGCGGCTTCGCCATGGTGATTTCTGAGCTGCTCCCCAGGAGCTCTCTCACCGTTTGCGCGAGAGCCTGGATGGTCGCGCCTTCGCCAAAGGCAATGTTGTACGTTTCGTTCTTGACTGTCTCAAAGCGATCGAGGGCCGCGATGATGCCCGAGACGGTGTCATCAATGTAGGTAAAGTCGAGGCATTTGCCCTCTCCGAAGATCGTCATCGATTTGTTTTGGCGTGCGAGGCGGATGAAGAGGGGAATGACGCGGTTGGAATCGTCGTACATGCCGTAGACGTTGCTGAAGCGCAGGAGGATGTGATCGATGCCGTAGCAACGCGTGTACGCGTGCACGAGCGCCTCGCCCCCCAATTTGCTTGCCGTGTAGGGGCTCTCGCAATTCTCCACCCGCACGAGGTCTTCGGTGTACCGCTCCTGATCCGCGTTGCCGTAGCACTCGCGTGAGGAGGCGAAGAGGAACCGCTTGACCCCTCGTTGTCGTGCGAACTCGAGCACGTTGAAAAGCGTCAACACATTATCCCGCGCGCGGTCAGGATGTTCCACGAGTTCGTACACGCGCGCGTTTGCCGCCAAGTGCACGATGACTTCGATGTCCGTGGGGGCGTCCCACCGCTCGAGCGCCTCCCAGGAACGCAGATCGATCGTCGTCGTCACGGCATTCACCGTCTGCTGCCATGTGTTGGGAACCCAATCGACGCCGCACACCTGCTCCCCGCGCTCGAGGAGCTTCTCGCAGAGCCGCGTGCCGATGGTGCCAGAACTTCCTGTTACAAGAATACGCATGTGTTGATGATAGATGACCAGAGAAGAATTAAGAATGAGGAATTACGAATTGAGGAATTGTTTTCATATTCCTACTTCTTCATTTTTCATTCATCATTCCTCCAATGCTCTCCCTCATTCTCCCCACGTACAACGAAGCGGAGAATCTCCCCGAACTGATTCCCACACTCGAGCATGTCCTTCGGGGGATGCCTTTCGAGATCATCGTGGTCGATGATGATTCTCCGGATCAAACCTGGAAGGTGGTGCAGACGCTCGCGAAGGATGATGCTCACGTGCATGTCATCCGCAGAATCGGGCGGCGCGGACTCTCTTCCGCGGTCATCGAAGGATTCCTGGCTGCGAAGGGCGACGTGCTCGCGGTGATGGATGCCGATGGCCAGCACGACATGAGTATCCTCCCAACACTCGACCATGCAGTCATCGCGAACGGCGGCCTCGCGATCGGTTCGCGGTACATTGCGGGAGGAAGTGTGGGTCAGTGGGATGAGCGGCGGCACGCCATGAGCCGCTTCGCCACAGCCTTTGCCATCCGGCTCTGCAAGGTCACCGTGAAGGATCCCATGAGCGGCTTCTTCGCCATCAGCCGCTCCACGTTCGAGGACGTGTTGCCGCGTCTCAATCCCAAAGGATTCAAAATCCTCCTCGATCTCCTGATGCATGTGCCGCGCGGAACGCCCGTCCGCGAAGTCCCCTTCGCGTTCTCCAGCCGACGGCATGGCGAAAGCAAGCTCTCGCGCAGGGTGCAGATCGAATTCCTCGAGTATCTGTACGAAGCATGCCTCGGCCGCTTCGTCCCCCTCACGTTTTTGAAGTACTGCATCGTCGGCGCGCTCGGGGTTGCGATCAATCTCGGCATCACCCTCCTCCTCTCGGCGTCCGCCGCCTTCGATGGGCGCGTCTTCGGCCTCTCCGTTCCCTTGCTCACCGGCATCGAAGCAGCAATTCTCTTCAATTTCCTCCTCAATAACGTCTGGACCTTCGCGCCCGCGCGGCTTGAGGGCGGCGGCGCCATCTTCGGTTTCCTGCGCTACAACGTGGCCTGCCTCTTCGGTGCGCTCGCGAACTACGCCGTGACGGCGCATCTCCTTTCGCGTTCCCTTGGCATCGTGCCCGCCGTTACGCTCGGTGCGCTCGTGGGAATGATCTGGAATTATACCATGAGCAGAATGTTCACGTGGAAGGTGTAGGGTTTTTTGTGTGTTGCCTCTATCCCCCGTCCCCTTTCTCCGCGGGAGAAAGGGGTGACTTCCATTGCCTCTCCATTCCCGTCCTCTAGTATTCCGATATTCGATCATGCGCTTCCTTCTCCGTTTCCAGTGGCGAATCTTCAGCGTGCTCTGCGGCGTGATCGGGCTTTTTCTTCTCATTCGCATCGGATTTC
>JACQCJ010000076.1 GCA_016201685.1 Candidatus Peregrinibacteria bacterium
AGCGCGGAGGGATTTTCCTTCGCTCAACCGCCGTCCTTCGGTTAAAGATTTTTCCCGCACAGCCGAGAGTTGCTTTCCGACATCCAAGAATTCAGACTCATTTGCGGCCATCGTCGTAAAAATCTTGATGCGCTTCATCAGTGTATTTTTTTCCTGACCGAGTTTGCCATGAAGCGCCAGCGTGGCGGGATTTTCGTGGATTATTTTCCGCATCGCCTCTGCAGCATCTTTGGTCAATTCTTTATCAGCAGATACAGTCATTTTGGGAAGCTCCGGAATGGCATCGATGATACGATCGAAATCTTCCGGCTTCGCATTCTTTGCCTGCATTAGGATTGTTCTGTACGTTTCTTCACTCATTCCGCCGGTCCAATCGTTCCGTGATTTCGATGCTCCAGTCGGTGAAACAGGTATAGAATTTTTTTTGGCCTCACTTTCTTTCTTTTTGAAAAAAAGGCTCTTCAGGAATTTGATGATTGGATGATCTGAGAGAGATTGCAACGCGCATTCGATGCCCCCAACGCGATCCTGAGTCTTTTCCAGAATGTCGTGCTCTTTCGGTCTCGAATGTTCAATATTTGTCATTTCGTTGTATTATAGCGGTTTTTCTGGCGTATTCATAGCACATATCTCATAAAGAGCAGCGTGATAGAATGACTCCCATGCCTCCCTCCATCGCTTCGGCGAACAAGAAATCCGGCACGCGAAAAAATCACAAGAAAATCAATGCATCATTGACAATCTTCGAGAGTGAATTTCACAAGCTCAACGATGCCCAACGCAAGGCAGTCGAAGCCATCGAGGGACCGGTGATGGTGATCGCGGGGCCGGGGACGGGCAAGACGCAAACACTTTCGATGCGCGTGGCGAACATTCTGAAGAAGACGCAGATGCGTCCCTCCAATATTCTGTGCCTCACGTTCTCCGTGAGCGGAGCGACGGCGATGCGCGATCGTTTGCGACTTTTGATCGGAGCCGACGCGTACGGCGTTACCGTCTCCACCATTCACGGCTTCGCGCAGTCGATCATGGATCGGGAACCTTCGGTCTTCGAGGAGTGGTCGATGAAACAGCAGCTCTCGGACGTCGAGAAGTACCGCGAAATGAATACAATACTAGATCAGCTTTTACCTCATGTATCCATCATCAATCCCAAAGATCCCTATGCTCGAGACACGGATCTCCTCTCCCGCATCAGCCAAGTGAAGCGCGAGGGGAAAACGCTCGAGGATCTGGAGCGCGTTGCACGAGAATATGGAGCGGAGATGGCCGGCAAGAGTCGCGAGGGGACCAAGGCACACGAGAAGAATCTTCTGGCTGCGCGGAAGTTCAAAGAATTTGTCGAGATTTTCCGTCGCTATCAAGAGATGCTCACAACCACGCAGCGCTACGACTATGATGACATGATCCTCTCGGTGCTGCGCGCCCTTGGGGAAGAAGACTGGCTGCTCGCATCGCTCCAGGAGCGCTACCAGTACATTCTCGTGGATGAGTTCCAGGATACGAACGGCGCGCAGTGGAACCTCATCGACCGCCTCACGCGGTACGACACGCTCCCCCATGACCCCAATCTCTTCATCGTGGGCGACGATGATCAGGCGATCTACCGCTTCCAGGGGGCGAACATCGCGAACATGCTCTCGTTCCGCGATCGATTTCCCCGCGCTCCCACGATCCCGCTCACCGTCAGTTATCGCTCGACGCAGCGTATTCTGCATGCCGCAGAGCGCATGATCGAACACAACGCCGATCGACTCGTGGGGAGAGTGCCGGGACTGCAGAAGCATCTGACGGCGTCTTCGGGGGAGGAGGGGATTGCGCCCACCCTCCTTCGCGCGGCGAGCGACACGGCTGAGCCGTGGCTGATTGCCGACCTGATCGACGATCGGATGCGCTCCGGCATTCCCTCGCATGAAATAGCCGTCCTTACCCAGACGAACGCCGAACTCTTCCCACTCTACGACACGCTGTGCGCCCGCGGCATTCCCTCGCTTCTCCACGGCAAAGCCGATCTGCTCACGCATCCTCTCGTATCGCAGGCGCTTGCCATTCTCGCAACGATCGAGAAACCCGAGAATGATGGGATGCTGGCCCGCGCACTCGCGTGCGATTGCTTCGCGCTCCATCCTGCGGACCTGGCGCGCGTGCACCGCGCCGCCCGCGACCGGAAGCAGCACATCCTTGCGGTTCTGGAATCACTGGAAACGGATGAGACGCTCACGCTTTCCGATCGTGACCGATTTCTGCGCGTGCGCGACGTTCTGCTTTCCTTCCACCAGAAGATCGACGTGCGTACGGTGCTCGAAACCGTCGAGCATGTTCTGCGGGAGAGCGCTCTCATCCATTCGACGAACAATGCGTCGAACAGTTCTCCGGAAGAAACGGAATCCCGCACGCCGCTTGATCCCCTCGACCTCGCTGCAGTCGAAGCGTTCTTCGGCTTCGTGAAGCGGCGCTGCCTGGATCAGCCCGGTTATTCCTTCCGTGACTTCCACGCGGACCTTCGCTTCTACTCCGATCCTCTCTACGGGCAGGTGCGGCTCACGTACCAACTCCCCCATTTGGTGACGACGGGGGTCCAGCTGCTCACCGCCCACCAAAGCAAGGGTCTCGAATTCGCTGCGGTCATCCTCGTCAACTTCCGCGACGGCCACTGGGACAAGCGTCGCAGTCACGCATCCGTCGCCGTGCCGGAAGATCTCCTCTTCGGCTGGGGGAAGGAGCAGAAGGCCGCCGAGCGGCGCGAAGACGAGCGAAGAGTCGCGTACGTCGCGATGACGCGCGCCAAGAGAGAGCTCCTCTTCACCTGCCCCCGCGAGCTCACGGTGGGGGAGAAAATGCGCACCGTTTCGCCCTCGTCCTTTTTCGCCGAAGCCGGAGTGCTCCCCGAACTCGATGGCGTGCTGCGCGACCCCGAACGCGCATCGCTCCTTCTGCGTCCAGCGCAGCGCGTCCTTGATGAGGAACTCGCCGCATACATTCGAGAGAAGCTCACGACCTTCGCGCTCTCCGCGACGTCGCTTCGCCGCTTCCTCCACGATCCGCAGGAATTCCTCATGATCGATCTGCTCGAGCAGCCCGAGCACTTCGACGAAGGCTCCATCCGCGCTCTCTCGTACGGCAGCGCCGTGCACTGGGCGCTGCGGGAATGGGCGATGGCGTGGAAGGAAGGAAAGCCCTTCGATCTTCCTCAACTCCTCCTGGCATTTTCCTGGCATCTGCGCGAGCACACGATTCTCACCGACAAGCAGCGTGCGGACGTTGGCGCATTGGGGCAAGAAGCTCTGGAGAAGTACTTCGAAGCGCAACTCGCGTCCTCTCATCCGTTCATCCATGCGGTCGAGCGCCCGTATCGCGCGCATCTGGGAGAAATTCCGATCAAGGGAAAAATCGATCGCATTGATCTGGCGTCGGCGACGTCCGCACATGCCACGGTGTTCGATTACAAAACCGGCGCCGCTAAAACGGATTCCGACATCCGCGGCTCGCTCGATCCCGGCGCGGTGTCGCGCGCAAGCGGCGGCGATTATTTCCGCCAGCTCGCGTTCTATGCTCTTCTCCTCGAGCACGGTGATCCGCTGCTCCAACCCCAAGCCTTCGTCCTCGACTTCATCGGCGAGCGCGGCGAGCATCCCATCCAACGTTCATTCGTCATCACGGAGGCAGAGAAGAAAGATCTGACCTCATTGATCGGGGATGTGTGGAAGAAGATTCAGGGGTTGGATTTCAGTCCACTTTGAACGAATCATGTCGAACGTGAAAACAGAATTCGCTCGATGTCGGATCGCTTTCGCAAAGCTTGGACGGCAATTTTTTCAAAATGATTGTCTGCGCGAAGTCTGGACGGTCTCCACGGTTTCGTATCTCTTCCAATGAGGCTCGAGCAAGATCGTATGACTTCATGAGGTATGCTTCGCAAGGCGTCGATGAAGGATATGTCCAACATCATAACAATGGTGAATATATCGGCCTTGAGATGGTTGTCGTCGAACGTCGCCGTCAGACCGTCGTGTTTCGCCTGAAGCTGTACATCGGTCAGATCATGAAAATCTTCTACTGGCATAGTTCAAGCAGCGGATCGCGTGAAAAATCTTACCAATTTTTGAATCGCTTTCCCACGGTGACTCGTTCTCTTCTTTTGTTCAAGATTCATGGCTGAGAATACATGATTTTCTCCATCGGGAACAAAACATCCGGAGATCGG
This sequence comes from Candidatus Peregrinibacteria bacterium, assembly GCA_016201685.1. Lineage (GTDB taxonomy): Bacteria > Patescibacteriota > Gracilibacteria > Peribacterales > Peribacteraceae > JACOTD01. The sequence goes on from JACQCJ010000076.1 coordinate 4,205, forward strand.
AAGTCCCGGCAGATAGTCGGCTTCCAATTTCTCTGTGATCGTCCCCTCGCACCGCCCTTCGAAGACGTGCACTCGACTGTCTCCAGTGACGTACGCGATGGAGCAGACGAAGGAGGCGCGCTTGTTCTCTTCGTGCTTCATGCGATCGAGAAAATATTCAATCCATTCCTCATCGCCCGCGTCACTCCCCGCGCCCCATCGTCTCGTATGGATTCCCAGTTCGTCCTTCAGTGCATCGACGATGATGCCCGAATCGTCGGCGATCGTCGGGATTTTCGACCGCTCGAAGTAGAATTGTGCTTTCTGGATGGCATTCTCCGCGAAGGTCGATCCCGTCTCGTGCGGAACTTCCTCGATCTTCAGGTCGCTCGGGGTCACGATCGTCATCGGCAATCCGGCGAGCGCCTCGCGGATCTCGATCACTTTGCCGCGGTTCGCGGTGCCGAGGAGGAGGTGGGACATGGGCAAATTGTAGCGGGTTTGTGAGTTGTATTGTTTTCCTCCACCCCCGACCCCTCCTCCGATGGAGGAGGGGGGAATGTCCAATAATCAAGGCCCCCCCTTTCTCCCCCGGAGAAAGGGGACGGGGGATAGAGGAAACACCAACAACAAACAAAAACACCCTGAATTTCCCTACGCCGCCGTCCGCTCCATGTACACCTTCCGCGGCTTGGCGCCATCGACGGGTCCGATCAGGCCTTTCTCCTCCATGATGTCGAGGAGGCGCGCGGCTCGGGCGTAGCCGACTTTCAACTGGCGCTGCAGCAGGCTTGCCGAGGCCTTCCCGGAGTTCTGCACCACCTGGACGGCCTCGAAGAACAGATCGTCGCCGCCGTTATCGTCCGCTTCCAGGTCGATGTGCTGAGGACCGATCACTCCCGCGATGGCACCATCCTCTTCCCCCTCGTCGTCTTCCTCATCTCCTCCCAGCCCGATCTGCTCGGTGATCTTGCCGCCGCCGGCGATCTTCACGGCGTTGATGACGCGCTCCACTTCCTTGGTCGACGTGAAGATGCCCTGGATGCGCAGCGGCTTGGGAATGGAGGCCGTCATGTAGAGCATGTCGCCCTGGCCGAGGAGATCCTCGGCGCCAATCCCGTCGATGATCGTGCGCGAGTCGACGCTGCTCACCACGCGGAAGGCGATGCGCGTGGGGATGTTCGCCTTGATGAGACCGGTGATCACATCCACGCTCGGGCGCTGCGTGGCGATGATGAGGTGCATGCCCGTCGCGCGCGCGATCTGGGAGATCCTCGCGATCATCGTCTCGGTATCTTTGCGGTACTGCCGCATCATGAGGTCCGCGAGTTCATCGATCACGATGACGATGCGGGGGAGCATGTCCTCGTCATTCGTCTGCTTCGCGTTGAACTCGTCGATGTTCCGAGCACCCTGCTCCGAAAAGCGATGGAGCCGCCGGCCCATCTCCGCCACGGCCCACCGCAGCGCCTGGAGCGCCTTCTCCGCCTCCGTGATCACCGGAGTCAGCAGGTGAGGGATACCTTCGTAGGGCTGGAGTTCGACCCGCTTGGGATCGATGAGGATGAACTTGAGTTCGTGCGGAGCGTTCTGGAAGAGGAGCGCGATGAGGAAGGTGTTCATGCACACCGACTTGCCCGAACCCGTGGCGCCGGCGATGAGCAGGTGCGGCATGGTCTCCAGATTCGCGACGATCGCGTCGCCCGACACGTCTCGCCCCAGCGGCAACGTCAACCCCGATTCACTCTGGACGAATGATGGGCTCTCGAGAATTTCCCGCAGGTGCACCTTCGTCCGTTTGCTGTTGGGCATCTCGATCCCCACGAGCGACTTCCCGGGAATCGGCGCCTCGATGCGCAGGCTCTGTGCCGCGAGCGCCAGGGAGAGATCGTCCTTCAGGCTCCCGATCTTGCTGAGTTTGACGCCTTCCGCGGGCTGCAGCGTGAATTGGGTCACCGTCGGCCCCGGCCGCGCATCGCGCATGGTCACGTCGATGCCGAACTCCTGCAGCTTCTCCTCGATGAGCTTCGCCTGGCGCTTCAATTCCTCATCGTCGATCTGCAGGTGCGATTGCGCATCATCGAGCAGGTCGAATGCCGGGAAGGTCCACTCCTCGTAGCGCGTGTCCTTCATCTCGAGCACGTGCTTCTTCGGCTTGGTCGCATCGCGGATGGCTTTCTCGCTCTTTGCAGTGACGATGCTCTGCGCGAAGACGGGGCGGACGATGTTGAGTTCCGGCACGGGCGCATCCTGTTCCACCAAATCCTCGTCATCCTCATCCCGCATGCCCCTCGTCGATTCGTCGTCTTCGTCCACATCATCCACGATCGGCGCTCTGCGCACTTCCCTCGGTCGCTCCAAGCGCTGCCGCATCGCTTGCAGCATTCCTCCGACGTCCGGCTCGAACGCGATGAAGAGTCCCACGAGGAAGATCGTGCCGAGCACCGTGTAGCCAACGGCCCTGCTGAAGAACGCGAGGAAGGGCAGACTCATGAGGAATCCGATGGCTCCCGCGAGTTCATCTCTCTTCGTGCCGATCTCTTCGAGGGGTGCCCTGATGTGGACGAGCCCGAGGAACGCGATGAGGCAGAGGAAGAGGCCGGTGGTGCGCTTCGTCGAAAATGTTCGCTTTGGGAGGAACCATTGGATCATCCCCGCGATGATGAGGAAGGCGGGGAAGAGCATCCCCCACGCGCCGAAGAAGAACGTGAGAATTTTCCGTACGCTCGCCCCCACCGCTCCCGCCTGGTCCCTTAGCGCGAAGAAGAGCAGCATGCCCATGCAGATTTCAAGGGCTCCCGCGATCGCCGATCGCGTGCTCGATTTCAATTCCAGTCCCTCACGGGATTTGGCAGCTCTCTTCCGCCGGACGTTCCTTCGGGCGCGGGGCATCGGCCGTCAGTCTACTGAATGTCGGGCGTTCCCGAAAGACTCAGTTGGCCAGTTGTGCTGCGTGGTTTTGCGATGGTATTGTACGCCGATAGCCGTTTGAATCACGTTGATGAGGTCGGTTGTTTCGCTGAGCTTATTTCTCGCAGCGCAGTTGCAAGATCGTCTAGAGGTCATCCTCTATAGTGCTGCATCATGTTTGTTGGCCCTATACAGGAGATTCCAGAGTTGCGATTCGGATTTTGCAGCGAGCGTTTGGACGAGGCTCGCGTGGTCTGAGGCTGGCGACAACCGAGAAGCAGCCGCTCTCAGTTCATGGAATTCCTGGCAAGAACATCGTTCGGCATTCATGGGACCATATCAGGAAGAAGAGCATCTTCCCTCCTTTGCCACCGCTGTCAAGATTTTTGCTTGAGTTATGCTACGATCAGTCTCATGCAAGTCATAATGTTCGGCTCCAACGGCTTCATGGGCCAGCGATTCTTGGAAATTTTCCCCGATGCCCTCACGCCCTCAATCGATATAGCCGATGGTCGAAACGTTGCCGAACTCCTCGATCGCGAGAAGCCGGAGGTCGTCATCAATGCGGCGGGGAAGACGGGGCGTCCGAATGTCGATTGGTGCGAGACGCATAAAATGGAAACCTTGCGAAGCAATGTGACAGGTCCACTCGTTCTCCTCGAAGAACTCGGCAAGCGCGGCATCTACTGGGTTCACCTGAGTTCGGGGTGCATTTATGCCGGAGACAACGGCGGTCGCGGTTTTGCGGAAAACGATCCACCGAATTACTCCGGGAGTTTCTATTCACGCACGAAAGCCTGGAGCGATTTGATCCTCAAGGATTTCCCCAACATCCTGATTCTGCGCTTGCGCATGCCATTCGACGGTTCGACCGATGAGCGAAATCTGATCATGAAGCTGCGCAAGTATCCGCGCGTCCTCGATGCGCAAAACTCTCTGACGTCGATCCCCGATTTTCTCGTCGCGGCCAAGGCGCTCATCGAGCGCAGAGCGACCGGCGTCTACAACATGGTCAACCCCGGCACGATCTCCCCGTTCGAAATCATGGAGCTCTACCGAGAGATTGTGGATCCCCATCACCGGTTCGAAAAGCTCACGCTCGATCAACTCGGGGGTGTGGTGAAGGCGGGACGGAGCAATTGTATCCTCTCGACAGAGAAATTGGAGCGAGAGGGAATGGGCATGCCCCCGGTGGAAGAGGCGGTCCGCGAAGCGCTCTCGCAGATGGGCTCTGCGAGTCAGGCGTGATCAATCCGCACTGGTGTCGAGCGAATCGAGCTGGTCGGACTGAAGGTGGAAACCCTCGTCATCCAATCCTCGAACACTCTCCTGCGTCTCCTCGATGATGATTCGGGCCGGGGATCCTTCCTCTTCCTCTAGACGAACATTCTTATACCCGTGAATGGTGCGAGCCTTCAGGAGAGCCTCCTCTAGCCGCCACTCTTTCGGATACTCGAAGGGTTTGGCTGACATAATGGAGCGAAATTTGCCCATTGATAGCGTCCTGTCGGCGGAAGTCAATGTTTCCCTCCCATGGAGCAAGATTCTTCTCTCAAGAGAGCTGAAAAACCGTTGACAGGGATCAAGCAGGCTCTAGAGTTAGCTACTCTAATAATTTGCCATACTACATTCTTCGATCATGGACGCCGTCGATCGGATCATCACCGTCACCTTCGAACTCAGCCGGATCTTCCGGCACACGATGGTGCAAATCGCCAAGGAGGACCGGGCCGTGAACTTCCTGCAGCTCCACGCGCTTGCGCTGATTGCGAAGAACGAAGGCATGACAATGAAGAGACTTGCCGATGCGCTGATGGTCACCTCTCCTTCGGCTACCGTCTTCATCAATCGCCTCGTGAAATTGAAGTGGGTCGCCCGCATGCACGATGTCAGAAATCGCAAGCTGGTGCGTCTCACAGTGACGCGGATGGGCAAGAAGATCTTCCTGCAAAAATCGATGAAGCGCCGGGTTGCGCTCCGTGGTATCTTCTCGCGCCTCGTCAAGCGTGATCAGAAGGATTTGGCTCGGATCCTCAAGAATCTGAAGGCTGCGCTGACCAAGGTCGATCATCCGTAATTTCCCCAATCGCGGGCAGGTATGCCCGCTTTCAAGACTATATGCCATTCGTCTCCACCGCCATCGCCGCCATCCGGCGCAACAAATGGAAATCAAGTATCGGCGCAATCGTCGCGATCCTTCTCGTGCTCTTCGTGCGCAAGATCACGCGGCCGAATCCACCGCAGTACATCACGGCAACCGCTACCCGCGGCGATCTGGTCCAGACCGTCGAGGCGGTGGGTACCGTGACCTCGGAGAAGGATCTCGATCTGCAATTCCGCACGGCCGGCATCGTCGATTCGGTTTCCGCAAAGGAAGGCGATCACGTGCGCGCCGGGCAAAAGCTCGCGCAGCTGCGGGCCGGTTCCCTCGCCGCGTCCGTCGCGTCCGCGGCTGCCCACGTGCAGGAAATGCAGGCGTCGCTCAACGTTCTCAGAGCAGGTTCGCGTCCGGAGGACATCGCGGTGGAGAGGGCGAATCTCGCCAATAAGAAGGCGCAGCTCGGCGTGGCCAAGGAAACGCTCCAGAACGCGAAGGATGCCGCCGTGAAATCGCAGGCGAAGCTCAACGCGCTCCAGCGGCAATCCACGGTGAATATCTCGGGTGACGTGAGCACGGCGCCGAATACCGCGAACAAGGAACTCACCGCGGCTGAGCAGGCGCTCGGGACGATCGATGACGTCTTCGCCAAGAACGACGTCGACGATTCCATGCAGCGGGGCAATGCTTCGGACGAGGCCGTTCTTCGGTCTCGCATCGCAAGCGCCCGCGCCGCCATTCGGGATGCACGCTCTTCGCCGCAGTCTGTCGATGTCCCCTCCGCGGCGCGATTCCTCCAGAACGCCCGCGCGGCGGTCTCCCAAACATCCTCCGTCCTCGATCACGCCTACGACATCGTCGCACATCTGCCGCAAACCTCGACGCTCACGGCGTCGGCCATCGCGACGTATAAGACGACGATCGCCGGGGAGCGAACGGCCATCCAGACGTCGCTCCACGATCTCGATGCGTCCGTCACCGATCTCCAGAACCTCCCTGCGAGCCTGCAAACGCAAATCGCCGCGGAGGAGACGAATCTCCAGAACGCTCGGAATGCGCAGAACAGAGCGAATGCCGATCTCCAAACGTACGAAACCTCGGTCCAGATCGATGAAGCCCAACTCCAGCTCAAACTCGCCGGGTCCAGACCCGAGGATATTTCCGTCGCCGATGCGCGGCTCAAGCAAGCGCAAGCCGAGCTCGCGCGCGCGGCGGCGGAGTACGCGGATACGATCCTCACCGCCCCCAACGACGGCATCGTCACGAACGTGAACGTGAAAGCTGGCGAGGCGAGCCCCGTGGGATCGGCCGTGAGCATCATGGGCGATTCCCCGTACCGTATCGAGATGTTCGTCTCGGAAGTGGACATCCCGAAGGTCGCGCAGAGCCAGAGCGGTTCCATCGAACTCGACGCGTTCCGCGGCACGCACTTCGCGCTCCATGTGAGCGAGATCGACGCTGCCGCCACGAACAAGGACGGGGTGTCCAAGTACCGCGTGAAGCTCGACTTCGTCCATCCGCATCCCGAGCTCAAGATCGGCATGACGGGCGACGCCGCGATCGTCACCGGCAAGCGCAGGGACGTCGTCAGCGTTCCATTGCGGTCCGTGCTCGATGCGGCCAATGGGGGCAAGATCGTCCGCGTGCTCGATGCCAAGGATCTTCCGCAGGACCGTCGCGTGACGGTGGGTATGGAAGGGGGAAACGGCCAAGTGGAAATCCCCACGGGAATACGAGAGGGGGAGACGGTGGTGGTGTTGGTGAAATAGGTATTTCGTATTTCGTATTTCGTATTTGGTATATCGTATGTCGTATGTCGGAATTTTCTTCCACCAAAGGCGTTTCTCCTGATTCTTCCATACCACATACCACATACGATATACGACATACTCATTCCCTTATCAGAACCATCGCACTTTCCAAATCCTACTTCAACGATGGTCTCGAGACGCCGGTGCTGTTCGATATCAACCTCACCATCGAAAAGGGTGAATTCGTCTCCATCATGGGTCCCTCGGGTTCGGGAAAATCGACCTTGATGCACATTCTGGGCTTCCTGGACTCACACACGACGGGCGAATTCCTGTTTCAGGGGGAGCCTACCGGCAACCTCGATGAAGACGCGCTCGCGAAGATTCGCGCGACCCGCGTGAGCTTCGTCTTCCAGGCGTTCAATCTCCTTCCGCGCACGACCGTCTTCGACAACGTCCTTCTGCCTCTTCTCTATCATCCCAGCATCCGGACTTCGCAGCGTGAGGAGCGGACACGCAAGGCGATCGAGACGGTGGGTCTCACCGACCGAAGCACGTACCTCTCGAGCCAGCTCTCGGGCGGGCAAAAGCAGCGAGTGGCCATCGCCCGCGCGCTCGTCACGGATCCCGATATCATCTTCGCCGATGAGCCGACGGGGAATCTTGATTCTCATTCGGGCATCGCCGTCATGGAGGCGCTGCAGGCGCTCCATCGCAGCGGACACACGATCATTCTCGTCACGCACGAACTCTCCACCGCACGACATGCGCAGCGGATCATTCAGCTGAAAGACGGGAGGATCGAATCGGACAGCCGGGAATTTGATCGGGTCATTGCGGGGACTGACGATGAACGTCTCCCATGATTGGGAATTCCTTTTTTCTCTTCAATGCATGGTCACATGGTCAAATGGCTACATGGTTGCAAGGCAAGGACATATCTCTTTCTCGATAAATCTTGGTAATCGCTTGCGAACCATTTGACCATAGAACCATGTGACCAATTCTTTTCTTCAGAATTGACCTCACTGCCATGTACTTCCGCGACACCCTCCAATCGGCCTTCAAAGGAGTCAGCGCCAATGCGCTGCGTTCGCTCCTCACGATGCTCGGCATCATCATCGGCGTCGGATCGGTGGTGCTCATGAGCGCGGTGGGCGCGAGCATGCAAAGGGTGATCCTCGGGCAGATCAGCAGCCTTGGCGCCAAGAGCATGGTGATCTTTCCAGGACAGCAGCAGGGCGGCCCCAACTCGGTTTCGACCGGTCACGACAGCCTCACCTTCGACGACGTCGATCGCCTCAAGCTCCTCTCGACGATCACGACCGTCGCGCCCGTCGTCTTCATCCAGGGGAGGACGAGTGAGGGCAGTCAGGATGAATCGCCGCGCGTGTTCGGCGTGCCGCCGGAGTTCTTCGAGAATCAGAAGATCGTTTCCCAAGAGGGTCGTTTGCTCGATGCGCAGGACCAGCAAGGCGCCACGTTCAACGCCGTGATCGCGCCGGACGCCCGTGACAAGCTCTTCGGGTCCGTCGATCCATTGGGAAAGCGCATCAAGATCGCAAATAACCACTACACAGTCGTCGGCGTCACGAGGGCGCTCGGTTCGCAATTTTTCCAGAACGTCGATGACCGAATCTATGTTCCGCTCTCGGTCGCGCGCACCGTCACCGGACAGAAGTACGCGAATTACATCACCATGCAGTCCACGTCGCTCGCGAGCGACGTGGCGATCGATGACGTCACGTTCCTCCTGCGGCGCTTGCACGGCATCAACAATCCCGCAAACGATCCCAAGAAGGACAACTTCGTCGTCCGCTCCTCGGCGCAGGCGAACCAGATTCTCGGCGGAGTGTCGCTGGGTCTGACCCTCTTCATCACCACGGTCGCGGCGATCTCGCTTCTCGTGGGGGGCATCGGGATCATGAACATCATGCTCGTCTCGGTCACCGAGCGTACGCGCGAAATCGGTCTGCGGAAGGCCGTGGGCGCCAAGCGCCGGGACATTCTCCTCCAATTTCTGCTCGAATCCCTCCTCCTGACGTTTCTGGGCGGATGCATCGGACTCCTGTTCGGCATCGGTCTTGCCTTCATTGCCGCAGCCATCGTCACGAAGCTTCTCTCCACCTACCATTTCGTCGTTTCTGTTCCCTCAACGATCTCCGCGCTCCTCATGGCTGGCGTGACGGGGCTGGTGTTTGGGATTTCCCCGGCGCGACGGGCGGCGGCGCTCTCGCCTATCGAGGCATTGCGGTACGAATGATCTTCTCCATCATCACATGATTTCATGGCTACATGGTCAAATGGCTACAGGGTTGCAAAGCAAGGACGTGTCTTTTTCTCAGCAATGGTTCGTCATCGCTTGCGAACCATTTAACCATGTAACCATCTAGCCATTTTTCATGTTATCCAAAGATCTCTACAAAACGGCGTTCATGGGCATCACCGCCAATACTGCGCGCTCCGCGCTCACGATGCTGGGAATCATCATCGGCGTGGCATCGGTCGTGCTGATGGTCTCGATCGGCAACAGCTTCCAGAATTACGTCCTCACGCAGATCGCCTCGATCGGGACGAACACCATGGATGTTCTCCCTTCCGGTCTGCAGAAATTCGGCGGGAATACCCAGAGCCTCACGCTCGAAGATTACAACGCCATCAAACAACTCTCGACCGTCACCTCCGCCTCTCCCGTGATCCTCGTGAGCCAGCCGGTGCATTACGGGAAGGATGCGTGGAATCCGATGGTGATGGGGACCCGCCAGGAGATCTTCAAGAATTACAGCCTGAAGCTCGACCGCGGCCGTCTTCTCGACCAGGGCGATGACGAGGGCGCCCGGTCCGTCGCGGTCGTCTCGGCGCAGACGGCGATCGATCTCTTCGGGAACGTCGATCCCTTGGGCAGGCGCATCACCGTGGGGGAGTTCTCCTTCACGGTCGTCGGGGTCCTCCGGAGCCAGGGCTCGGCGCTCCTGCAGGATCTCGATAAGCCCATCTACATTCCGTTCTCGAGAGCCAAGGCGATCACGGGGCAAACGTACCTCACCTACATCACGCTCAAGACGGTGGGGGATCCCGCCCTCGCCAAGGCGGATGTCACCTCGCTGCTGCGTCAACGTCACCACATCAGTAACCCGGAGAACGATCTGGACAAGGACGACTTCATCGCCCGCAGCGCCGAGCAAATCTCGAGCATCGTGAACTCCGTGACGCTCGGCCTCACGATCTTCCTCTCGCTCATCGCGGGCATCTCGCTCCTCGTGGGCGGCATCGGGATCATGAACATCATGCTCGTCTCCGTCACCGAGCGCACCCGCGAGATCGGCCTGCGGAAGGCCGTCGGTGCCAAGCGTCGTGACATTCTTCTCCAGTTCCTACTCGAAGCCGTCTCCCTCACCCTCACGGGCGGCATCGTCGGCATCGTCATCGGGGGATCGGTCGGCTGGGTGCTGGCCCAGGTCGCCGCCAAGTTCCTCGGCCCCTTCCCGTTCGTCGTCTCGCTCGGTGCGATTCTCCTCGCCGTCGCGATGGCCGTTGGTACCGGTCTGATTTTCGGTTTGTATCCGGCGAAGCAGGCGGCGGATTTGAATCCGATGGATGCTTTGAGGTTTGAGTGAGAATGATTGAACGCTTGAAGCGAAACATCAGAAACTGTCACGATCTGCCTGCCCACGATTCGTGATCAATTCTCGCCTCATCGAGAAGCGAATGATATCCGCGAACCGTATTCGAAGGTGCCACGCCGGATGGCGCACCGATACGCAGGTGTCTCACGCGGATGTCGATTCTGCTGCAATGCGCTTTCAGATGTTGTTCGATGCTTGCCGTTGTCGTGATCGAACCGAAGAGCAGCCACTTGTTATCCTGTTCGAAGAAATCGCGATTCTCCGCCACGCTGTGTGTCAGCATCTGCTCGCCATCATTGCCCCCGGCCAATTGCAAGAATCGATGGAAAATGGCTTTGGCGTCTTCTTTCGTCTTCTCCGGTCCGATGATGAAGTCATACTGGGTCGGTGGATGAATGATTGTATCATCTGCTTCCGAAGGCATTGCGAGGATTTCTTCCGCTGTTTTGAATTCTCCATCGGAAAAGAAAAGCGCTCTCTGATAACCGGGGTGCTTCGTCCGTCTCCATGTATCAAATGTAATTTGCATGGATCCCATTCCTTCTTTCTTACACCAATCGTCGTACTCTCCTCGAAGCAATGCCTCGTAGTCTTCTGAATGATAGAACTCGAGCCGACCTTCCGCGGCGAATGCGTCCCGACCTTTCATGATCCGCATTGTCTCCGGTGTAGCGGTAGCGTAGAGCGCAGCCACGGGACCAACCCAACGCGACGATGCGTCCATCGTCCTGATTCGCTGCATCTCCAGAATATGCGTGTCGTACGGTTTTCCGATTTTTCGCCTCTCTTCCGCATTATAAGAACAGAAAGGCGGCACGCGCTGATGCGCCAACACCGTTCCATGGTCAAGCGGGACGTCCATGCCCTGGTGCAGATCTCCATACATCACGTTCAATGCATGCAAGGTGAATCCAGTTGCCCGTCTGTTGCCTTCCATGATGGCACGAAGTTCCGGATTGGCCCCGACTAACTCGGGTTCCACGGACGGGTGGATATTGAACGTTTTTGTTCCAAGAGATCTCTTTCCTGTGCGATCTACACGCTTCGTATATGCCCCACTGAGGACGTACATCATGTTCGCAAGCACCACGACATCGGGATTGATCTCCAGGATATGATCCGCCGCTTCTGCACTAAAGATCTCTCGCTCTGCACTGTACATCTTTCCTGGTTTTGCAGTCGTGTGGCGGTAGGAGAAATTGTGGAAGCTTCCGATGAGTTTCTCGTCCGTTTTCCATGGTGCCTGTCTGAGAGTGAATGTCGGCTGCACGTGATTCATGCCGGGAATGTCACCAAGCATGACAGGGATCACATCATCAAGATCCCGGGTCGTTGTGACAATGCCAGTCACTTCCAATGCTCCAGGATTCTTTTTTTCAAATTCCTTGACGCGGCGGAACGTTAGCGCTTCGCTTCCGGTCATCAGGGCAATCGTCGGAACTTGTTGTGAGAGTATCCGAATCAGGGTGTCCATCTCTTGCGAAAGCGCCTGGGCCTGAGGAAGGTTCCCATTCGCTTGTCCATCGCGAAGCGATCGCAAGGCGTCGCGAGTTTTCGCTGCGAGTTCCAGAATTGCCTTTCCATCTGTTTCCTCCAGTTGCTCGTGGCGAATTCTCCTTCCTTCATCGAAAGCCGACAGGATTTCATTCTGTGCATGAACACTCAGCGAACGAATAGTGTCGGCGATTTCCCGAGCAAGCTCCAGTTGCGTCCCGTCATTTCTGTCACTCGCAGATGCTTCTGTCTGTTCTGCGTCCGGAATACCTCCGTGCTTGATGCCAATCTGTATGCGTTCCAGAAGCGATTGCATAGAAAAGGAAGCGATTCTTGCTCATGAGCCTTGAATGGTCAAATTCTAGCGCGAATGTCGAGAACAAGGAGTGCCATCTTCACGAGAAAAATGCGGTCAAGAACAGTTTGGCTTCTTGCTGAGTGCTCACAAGAGACGAATGGTAGGGGCTGGTCGATGTTTGAACCGAAATTGAGCAGACGTTCGCTTTGCTGCAAACGGCGCATTGCCAATTCCTTGCTGTGCTCCATGAGTGATGGTAGGATTGTATCATGATTTTCTCCAGGAAGAACGCCGGCAAGTGGGTTGCCAGCAAGAAAGGCCGCGTCATCGACGCATCGAAGAAGCTGGAGACGCTTCTTCGGAGAGTGGAACAGAGGAAAGACAGACAAAACATCTGGTTCGACAAAGTGCCTCCGGCCCCTTTTGTCGGAACTTCCTATGGAATTTGAATACACGAAGCGAGAGTGGAGCCGTGGGGCGGTCTACGTGCCGACTCTTCCCATCTGCCTGAATGGCTTTCCCATTGGTCACGTCCTCGTCGATACCGGTGCTGATGCAACGATCCTGCCGATGGAACTGGTGGGATCAAATTGTGAAGGATCGGTCATGTTGAGAGGGGGAAGAATACAAAAAACGACTCCTGATGAAGAGTTGCATCCTTCCTATGCTCCATGCTCATCTCACATGATAATCAGCCATCTTTATTCATGCTCATTTGCATGAGAATGTGGTGTACGCTTTATGCTCATCTTGTATGGGAGAAGACTCGGATTGGAAAAGACTTTTTGGCTTTGGTATAATTTGCACGTGGGTCGGTACCGAAGCGGTCAAACGGGGCAGACTGTAAATCTGCTGGCTTTACGCCTTCGCTGGTTCGAGCCCAGCCCGGCCCACCATTCGTCGCTTCGCTCCCTGCCTGCCGGAAGGCAGGCTCATGGCAAGCCATGTACATTCGAGCTTTCCCTGAGCCGCAGCGAAGGGTCCAGTCCGGCCCGCCACGTCGTTCGTGAACGACGTGGCAAGCCATGAAGCCTCTTCTCAACTCATCCAGAGTATGAATCCTGACAAGTCTTCGGCTCTCATACCCGAACTGGCTCCCAATCCAGATGGAATCGATGCAGGTGGCATTGATGGCGTCTCACGGGCGTGGACGAGAATCATGCCGAGCAGATCGATACAACGTCAGTCTCCGCGATCGTACGTCGAGCATCCCGATTTCAGCGATCCTCCTCAGGTCGTGGAGATTGTCATGCGCTTGCGACGAACGACGGCGCTCATTCAAAGCACAGTATTGAAGAACGTGACCGACAAGGAGCATGTGGAGAAATCCAGAAGGAATGGAAAGGAAGAAATGGGCGCATTTGAATTCCTGGCGCATTTGTCGAAGCATTTCCCGGTGCTGACTCGCACGCAAGAGCAAGACCTTTTCCTCGGAATGAATCTTGCCAGCTTTGCGGCCGAGATGCTGGCTGTGCTCTCTCCGCAATGGCTGGTGGATTTCAGCGGCACTCATTCTCTTCCTCGCGAGAGAGAATCCCAAGAACTTCTCCGAGAGGCAGCGGACATCGAGGAACTCATCACGAGGTGCAATATGCGGCTTATTCCAACGTCGGCACAGAAGATATCCCCTCGCATCATGGACGTGGATTTTTTCGTATCGGAAGCAACGAATTGTTTGCTCCACTGCATACGTTATTTTGATCTGCGCAGGGGGAATAGGTTCTCAACGTACGTCATTGGTTCCATCCGCAAAAAATGGTGGCGGTTGCATCAAAGGCGGAGTAATCGCGACAAGAGAACTCGCTTTCTCACCAATCGGGAATGCGCCGACAGTGAAAATCCGTTCGATGCGCTCCTCCCTCCTGTGCTCTCAAGCGCCGATGTTGCAGTCGAACGTGAGGAGGAGGCTCTCAAACGGCATTATCATGTGAAGTTGATGCACATCCTGAAACAGATCCTGAAACCCGATGAATATACAGTATTCATCCAAAGAATCTACAGAGATCCTCCAGCTAAGTTTGGGGAGATTGCAGAAGCGATGGATTTCACGCAGACGTGGGCGAAACAACTCATGACAGCTTCTCGACGAAAGTTCCGAACATTTCTTGTGCTCCATAACATTCAATCCGCACGAGAATTGCGTGAGTGGTTTGCCAGAGAGGAGCCAAGGAAACTCTGAGCGCGCCAAGGTTCGTATTGTCGCAGCGAGTTCGTCACTCTTCGACTTCAAACCAAGAGGAATCACTCGAGAACACTACGACGAGCACGCGGTGCTTTTTGGCTGCCCCCTTTCTCCGCACTCATTCCCCCATCCCCGCCAACCGCAACTGGAGCAACTCCCGCGTGCGCGTCTTCAGCTCCGCACTTGCCCAGCGCCGTTGCCCCCGCGGAAGCAGCGCGCCGAGTTCGGTGGCGATTTGCCTGTCGGCATACTCATCCACTCGCTCGATGAGCATTTCGTAGAGCGTCGTTCTCTTCGCGACACGCTTTGCAGTCGCAGGGGCGGTCGCTGCGGTGCGCAGGTACGAGGCGTCCTCCTCGACGCTCCGCGAGAGCAGCCAGAACAGATCGTAGAGATCGCGCGGCGTGCGGTACGGCCCCTCCAGGATCGCCAGCATCTTCCCTGAGAGGAGAACCGAAAGTGGGTAGGTCAAGACATTCACCGAGGTCGGGAACACCGGCGTCACGAGGTTTTGGACGATCGTCGACATGCGCGTCCGCGGGAGAATCGAGATCTCGATCTTCAGTTTGCGTTTCCAACCGGGAGCGCGATCCTCGAGCAGGATCGTCCGCCTCTTGATCCACGCATCCGTGCTTTCGAGTTCCAGACGCTGCGCGATACTCTGCAGTCGCTTGAGAATCTGCCGTGGTCTTGCGGCTGCCCGCACGAGATCGAAGTCAAGATCATCGCTGTAGCGGTCGCAGAGGTACACAAGCCGCAGCGCCGTGCCTCCTTTGAAAGCGAGATGCGTTGCGAGCATCGCATCCTCCGCGATTGCAGAAAGAAAGCGTACTTCCCGCTCCTCATGCAGGACGGTCGATGGATCGATGTCTTGCTGCTTCGCCAATGCGTGGAGCTCCTGCTCGTTCATCGAGAGAGGAGAGAGGATGCAAGGATGCGCTGAATATCTATTGGGAAGCGGTCCGCCATGCGTCTCAAGAGGGCGAGATCGAGTCGCTCCAGATCGATGCTCGACCAATCGAGAGATCCATGTTGAACGTAGAGCAGATCGAGGAGCGCCTTCTCAGGAGACATGCGGAAGACGTCGTCATTTCCCGGCGATGCGCCGAAGGAGAGCGTTGCGGGCAGATGAGCGTACTGGAAGGTCGGCAGCCCGTCCGATTCGATCTCCACGGGCCGTTTCGTGGTCACTGACTGGATGGTGCGTGGCACCTGGGTTGTGAGGCCGCTGTCGCTCAGTACCGTCCAGAGCGAGAGCGCAGAAGGCTTCACGAGTTCATTCGCGATCTTGCGAGTCTTTCCCGGAGCGTCTTCGGCCAGCACGTAGCGGTCGCGCTTGAGCCGCAGGAGAATCCCGGCGCGCACGAGGCGGTCAAGGATGGGATTGGTGCTCGGGAAGGAAACTCCCAAGATATTGGCGATCGCTTTACGGTCGAACACCGCAAGACCGCTCTGCCGGAGGAGGCGATACTTCTGAAGCATGCAAGAAATATAGCAGAAGTGTTATACTTCATGCAAATAGAAATACCGTCGACGACCACCGATCAGTCGATGGGAAACTTCCCTATACAACGTCCCAGAAATGCAGGCTTATTCGTTCTGAATTCTTTTCTGCGAGGCGAGGTTTTTCTTTTCCTGATGCACTATCTCCTCAGGTACGGTTGCTGATGATATTTCTTTCCACAGGAGCTTGCATCGATGGGTGTACGTGCGTACACTCTCGGCCATGCACTCCCTCACCACCACACATTCCTCGAGCAGCGCCGTTCAGGTGACTCTGGACTGGTCGAACCTCTTCACACTGTATCCATCGCGCGACACCCACACACAAATCCCTTTTCTCTTGCAATGGATCTCCGCGTACCCCGATCGTCGCAACGTGCGCGTGTACTTGGGAGCCGCGGTGCGACATCACGAGCATCGGAGATTGAAGAATTCCCTCCAGTCGCTCGGGTGCACGGTGACGGCAAAATCCTCAGCATACGAATCTCCAATGCGCTTTGCCGACGACACGATTCTCATTGACAGGAGCAATCTTCTCGTA
>JACQCJ010000066.1 GCA_016201685.1 Candidatus Peregrinibacteria bacterium
GCTCGGGGAATTCCCGTTCAATCCCTCGTCCGACGGATTCGTCCGACGGGACATCAGACGCAGCGAACGCGCGAAGAACGCCTCGTTGCCGTTCGCGATGCGTTCCGAGTGGATGCATCGACGGAGTTGTAGAACCATGATTAATATTATGGTATAATCACCTCAAACACACTATGGATGTCAGCCTGCGAAAGCGCCTCTTCTCCTGGCACCGCGAGCGCCCGCGCGTCCTCACGATCGGATGGATCGCGCTCATCGCGAACGTGGTCGTGAGCGCATCGTACACGATCTTCGCGAAGCTCCTCACGGACGGATTCTCGCCGCTCTCCCTCATCTTCATCAGCGAATCGCTCACGATCTTCTTCACGCTGTTCGTCTTCGGCGCGGTGCCCACCGTGCGCCAGCTGGTTCGCGTTCCCCCTTCGTCGGTGTTGCCGCTCGTTTCGATCGGGGTCACCAACGGCATCGTCGCCCCGCTCCTGCTCTTCATCGGGCTGCGGTACACCAGCGCCGTCAACGCCACCCTCTTGAGCAACGCCGAAATGGTGTTCCTCTTCCTGCTCGCGTTTCTCTTCCTCCGCGAACGGTGCACGTTCGCTCATCTGCTCTCGCTCCTCACGATCGTGGGCGGGATTCTCATCGTCAGTCTCCAGGGATTCGCGAGCGGCCTGCGCTTGCAGAGCGGCGACATCCTCATCTTGCTCGCGTGCCTCTCGTTCAGCACCGGGAGCATCGTCTTCCGTCGGTTCCTCTCCGCAATCGATCCCCAGCTCGTCGTCCTCGTGCGTTCCATCTTACCCGTCTGCACGTTCTTCCTTCTCGCGCCGTTCATCGACGTTCCGTTCATCCGGGAACTGCGCATGATGCCGCTTGCGCTCCTTCCGGTGCTGCTCGGCTTCGGATTCCTGTCGCGCTTCATGAACACCTTCACCTTCTACGAAGCCATGGAGCGGCTGCCCGTTTCCACCATCTCGATCGTGAGCAACCTCGCGGTCGTCGTCGGCATGTTCTTCGCGCGCGTCGGCCTCGGTGAGCCGATCTTGCCCTACCACCTCATCGGCGGTGCCGCGATCATCATCGGATCGTTGCTCCTGGAAGTCCTGGGCGTCCATCCGACCGAAGAGCACCTGGAGTCGCATTTGATACAGAAAAAGAGCTGAGGTTGGGAAGCGCGAATTGCGAAGGGCGAATTGCGAGTGATGGAAGCACATTCGCAATTCGCAACTCGCCGTTCGCAATTTTGTCGATCACTTTCGATAGAGCTGCATCGCCAGACTGAGAATCTTCGCCACCTCCGCGCGATTCACGGGTTGACCGGGGCGGAAGAACGATACTTCGCCATGCGCACTGGGATAACCTCCGACAATCCCGTCGCGCACGGCGGTGATGATCGCGGGCGCAAACTGGACCGAGGGGGTGACATCGGAGAGAGGGGAGCGCAGGGCGGCTCCGCTGGCATCGAGCGGAATTTGGACGGAGAACCCTTCGAGGACCGTCATGATGACCTCTCCGCGAAGCGCCGGACGATGGAGATCGACGGTGCCGTCGCTGAAGAGCGCCCAATTCTCCTGCTCGGCGCAGCCGACGTACGGGAGGGACCAGCTCCCGGAGGCCGCGAGATTTTTGGCGGAGACGCCGCAGACGTCGAGGGGGGCGCCCGTCGCAGCAACGACCATCTTCGCCATCTCTTCCACGGAAACGACGCGTTCGGGATGGAATTCTCCGGTTGGATGCCCCTGGAGATCGCGGTACCCCGAGGCGATGCGAAGAGCGACCATGGCGCGCACGTAGGGAGCGAACCACGCTTGGCGCGGGACATCGTGGAGCATGATCGTGACGCCGTTCTCCTTGAAACTGATGAATGGTTCCACGGAAACGCTCGAGCGGAGCGCGCCGGAAGCCATCGAAAGATCGGGGAACAGTTCCTTGGAGCCCTCGAGTTTCTGCTCTCGGACCTGGGCGCGCTCATCGTCGACGTCATTCGTGACAGCGCCGGAGAACGTTTCGACTTCCTTAACGAGAATCGCCGAACTCTTCGCGCCAAACGCAGCGATGGGCAGAAGAACCAGACCCATGATCAATGGAATACACTTCCTCGGCATTGCGCTCCACGGTACGGAGATATGACGTTCCCCGCAATTGACAAGAATCTCCCAACGCATGAGGAACATTCGTAACTCGTAATTCGTAAATCTCCCAAGTGCTCTTTCCACTCACCTCATTCCTGGAGTACGATGCCCTCCACGATGAACCTTTCATCCCCTCGCACACGCGGGATTCTCCTCGCGGTGATCATCGGTGGCGGCGCTCTCCTCGCCGGATTCGAAACGTTTGCCGTATTGGATCGGGCGATGGGATGGGCGATGCGCGGCAATCGCATGAATGCGGCATCGACGCAGTCGGTGATTCACAACGTGGGGTCGCGCACCGACGTTCTCCTCTGGGCGAAAGCACATGGAAAGGATGCAGCATGGGTGAACGGTAACGTGCTCTTCTTGGCGAAGGATGGAATCTATCTCATGACCGATCATCGCAGCGGGACGGGAATCAATCTGCAAGAACTCCCGACGGGACTGACCCCGATGCCGCCGAAGGGTCTCGCCTTCAATCACGTTCCCGCAGGTCTCCCCGATGTCCTGCGCACGAACTTCACGCTCGAGCACTCGAGTGCGACCTCGCTCAAGGGGCTTTCGAAGGAAATCACGGGGACGTTGACCGTGAGCGGGAGTTCGCTGACTTCCCTCGATGAGCTGCCTCAGAGGATCGGGACGCTCAATCTGCTCACTGCCCGACCGCTTCCGTTGCCGCTCGGACGGACCATCGGCAAGGTCATCCTCTCGATTCGCAATCCCGCACCGATCCGCGATGCCCTCGCGAAACATTACAACGTCGTGGTGATGCTCGTCCCCGGCGCAACGTCTTCGAAGCCGCTCGGCCTCGAGAGGGAAATCTGGAGCGATCTCTCGTTCATCAGCAATGACGCCGCTGCGACTCTCACGTCACTTGAGGGACTTCCGACGATCGTTCACGGCTCGCTGACGCTGAAAGTGACGGGCATCAAGGATCTCCACGCCCTTCCCCATCAAATCGACGGCAGTTTGAACCTGGCGAACTCGATTGTGCCCTCGCTCCAGGGAATCCCCGCGAAGATCGGAAAAGATCTGAACCTGAGCAGTACCAGCGTGCCCGGATTGCAACGCATCTCGCGCGAGATCGGCGGCAATCTCATTCTCAAAGACATTCCCGCGCCCACGCTTCCCGCAGGATTGAAAATCGGCGGCACCGTGATCGTCTCCTCTCTCGATTCGCCGCTCGCGAAGGATGCGAAGAAGAAGGGGTATGCGGTGACGGATCATTGAAAGGAGAAACGTGATTGCGCGCTCGTTTCA
>JACQCJ010000074.1 GCA_016201685.1 Candidatus Peregrinibacteria bacterium
GCGCTCTTGATGGACGTGCCTTGGGGGACGACGATGTCGATCGCCTGGTGCTGGATACCGAAGAATTGGAAGTAGTGGGGATCGTGGAAGCCCGCGGAGATGCGGCCCGTGGCCGGCCACGCGAATTGCCTCGCACCGGCGGCGGCGCGGTCCGCAGCGCCAGTCGCATGCGCGGAACGCAGGCCCTTGGCGATGAGCTGCCGTTCGATCTTGCCGCGGATGCGGACATCGATGCGCGAGAGCTGGGCCTGGAGTCGCAGCACATCGGCGTGCGCGCGGGCGACTTGCTGCTTGAGTACCAAAAGCTCGGCATCACTGACGACAATCGTCTGTTCGGCATGATCCGCGGCTCGCTGCGCATCGAGGTATTGCTGCTCGAGGGATGCAAGTTGCTGCTGGAGAATCGGAAGCTCCGCCCCAGCATCCTCGGCGACGGCGCGCAACCGCAGCACGGCGATCTGCTGGGACTGCTCGGCGACGGCAAGCTGGAGAAAGAGATGTTCCTCCGCGCGCGTGAGGGTTTCCTGATTCCAACTCTGATCGAAGGACGGAGAGGAGAGGAGACGATGCAGAATCGTTTCCCCCAGATCGGAACTGAGAGATGCCTTTGCGGAAATGGCCTGGGTGCGCAGGAGCATCGAACGAATGCGCTGCTGTTGTATCTGCTTCGCGGCTACGGCACGCTCTTCTTCGTCGATCATCATCGGGGTCACGGCATTGGTACTCCCAATCGTTTTGAGCAATGCCGCGATGCGAAGACGCAGAGCGTTTTTCTGCTGGCCGAGATCCAGGAGCGCCTGCTGCGATGCCGAGAGTACTTTCTTACTCTGCGCCTCGCGCGACCCGAGTCCGGCGCGCGTGCGGTACTCCGTGGAGGCGCGCCGGAGGGTCTGATCGAAGAGATCCTGCGCCGCTTGACGATCCAAGGTCGCGAGCAACGAAAGCGTGCCGAGGGGCACCAGCACGAGCAGGAGCACGACGAGGAGTCGCAGACGGCGAGCGATGTGCATTTCGTCTCAGTATAGCAGAAAACAGCCAGGCGGTCACTGTGGCGCAACGGAGAAAAATCCAAGTTCCAGAACTCCAACGGCCAAACAATAAAACATCAAGGAGCCACGTGATTGGATTTTGAACTCTTGATCGTTATCGAATTGTTTGGGTTCTGGTACTTGGCACTTGGTACTTCGCCATTCGCATTTCACAGGATGACTCCGATTCTCTTCCTGCTATACTCCCGCCATGATCGCTCACCTGCGAGGCACCGTGCACAAGCTGGAGACCGGAGAAGTGACGGTGGACGTGCAGGGGGTGGGGTACTGCGCCGCCGTTCCGCTCGACGTGTGGGGAACGTTGAACGAAGGACAGTCCGCGATGCTCTGGATTTCAACGTACGTCCGCGAAGATCGTTTCGAGCTCTACGGATTCGCCGATCGCGCGGGGAGGACGCTCTTTGAGGAGTTCCTCAAGCTCCCGGGGATCGGCCCCAGGATGGCGCTGGAACTCTGCGCGGTGCCGCGTGGTTTTCTCCTCGAGGCCGCGACGTCACAGAATAGCCAAGCCCTCACGAGCATCAAGGGAGTGGGGAAGAAAACGGCGGAGAAGCTCCTCCTGGAACTGCGTTCGCTCCTGGAGAAGAAGCCGGATGTGCTCGGGACGGGATCGGACGACACGCTCAGGCATGAATTCGATCAAGACGCCATCGCAACACTTTCGACGCTGGGCTACGATTCCGCGACCATCCTCGCAACGCTGCGCGAGCTGCCGCCGGACCTGAAGACGACCGAAGACCGCGTGGCCGCCGCCTTACGAAGTTTATAGTTATTGGTTTTTGGTTTTTTGTTCTGCGAATTATCACTGAGTCCAAAACCAAAAACCAGTAACCAATCAACCAGTAACCCTCGACCGTTCACTCTCCACTCCCTCCCTCCATGTTGCATCTCGACATCTCCGGCGCCACCGCCAAGACCATCACGTCGTCGGCTGGGATTCCGGAGCAGGAATTGGGGGCGCTGCGCACGAGCATGCGCCGCTACATCGAGGACTGGCTGAAGGAACGGTCGAGCAAGGGTATGCACCGCTGGTCGATGGATCCCTACGACAAGAGCGCGATTGAGCGCGTGAAGGAGGCGGTGATCCGCACGAAGGCCGAGGGCATCCAGACCGTCCTCTGGATCGGAATCGGCGGCTCGGGCCTGGGACCGCAGGTGATCAAGGAGATGTTCGTAAGCGCAACAACCGTGCGCTTCATTCTCCTCGATACCATCGATCCCGCGTTCTTGCTCTCCTCGCTTGAGGGCGTGAACTGGAAGACGGCGCTCGTCGTCATCGCGAGCAAATCGGGCGATACCTTGGAGCCAATGAGCGTCTTTTTTTACTGCTTCGAGCAATTGAAGACAGCGCGCAAGGGCAAGGCGCACGATCGCGTTCTCGCGATCACGGACCCGGAGAAGGGCAACCTCAACCGGTTCTGTTTGGAACACTCCATCCCGGTGCTCCCGATCCACCCGGACGTGGGCGGGCGGTTCTCGATCTTCTCCCCCATCGGCCTCCTGCCGCTTGCCCTCCTCGACGCCGATCTCGACCGCTTCATCCGCGGCGCCAAGGAGATGGATACCCAGTGCCAGAAGACGACGCTCGAGGAGAATCCCGCGGCGCTGCTCGCTTCCATGCAATTCCTCCTGGATACCAAGCGCGATCTCCCCATTCGCGTCATCATGCCGTACGTCCAGCGCCTGCGATCGATCGCGCGATGGGACCAGCAGCTCATCGCCGAGAGCCTGGGGAAGAACGAGACGAAGAACCCCTTCCCGCTCGCCGCCATCGGCACGCAGGATCAGCACTCGCTCTTGCAACAATGGATGGCGGGGCCCAGGAAATCGTGGCACCTGTTCATCCGGGATCTGGAGAAGCCGAGGCTGGAAGTCCCCAACAACACCGAGGAATCGTTCGCCTTCATCGCGGGGAAGCCCTTCGGCGAACTGCTCGATGCCTGCTACGAAGGCACCAGCCGCGGCCTCATGAGCGTCAAGCGCCCGCACATCACGATCTCGCTCACGCGCTTGGATGCCTATCACCTCGGCCAACTCTTCTTCCTCCTCTGCACCGAAGTCATCTTCCTCGGCAAGCTCTATCGCATCGATCCCTACGGCCAGCCTGCGGTGGAGATCGGGAAGAAGATCACGCGGGAGATGTTGATGAGAGGAAGGAAAGAGTGATAATGCGAACGTTTTTCGTTTCCCGTTTTTCGATTCACTTGCTCAGAGTGAGAATGACTTCCAGATCGAGAAGCAAAAAACGAGAAACGAGCAAACAAATTTGCAACCATTCTCGACGCTCCTATACTGACAATGACATTCCCCTCGCACCATGCCAATCGCAGTGACCGATGCCGAGTTCCCGAAGGAAGTACTCGAAGCGACCTCACCTGTCGTCGTCGACTTCTGGGCTCCCTGGTGCGGTCCGTGCAAAGCGATGCTACCCGTGATCGAAGAGACCGCCGGCGAGTATGGCGATAAGGTGAAATTCGTGAAGATGAACGTGGACGAGAACGCGGATGTTCCCGGCCAATTCGGCGTGATGAGCATCCCCACCTTCATCGTCTTCAAGAACGGCAAAGCCGTGAAGACGTTCGTGGGCGCCAAGACGAAGGAGGATTTCGAGAAGGAAATCGACAGCGCGATCGCCTGAAAGACTTAGCAGCAGGCGTACCCGCCTGCTGCCGGCGCTCAGAGCGCCGAGAAATGGAGAAGGAGCCTTCCCGAAGGGGCAAGACGAATTTGCGCAGTATCCGACAGCGCGGTAGTCTCGCTCCATGACCTACCTCCTCGGCATTCTCTGGATCGTCGGCTCGTTCTTCATGCTCAAGTACAGAGAAACACTCGGCGACACGATCGGTGAAGCGGAATGGATGCGAAAGGTCGGGGGCGTGCAGACGGTGCTCATCTTCGTCTCCATCTTCCTCTTCGTCTGGGGCATCGCCATGCTCACCAACACCACGAGCTTCCTCTTCGGGTGGATCCGCTACATCATTCCAGGTCTCAAACCCCCCGCGCAACCGGCTCTGCGCACGGGGTTGTGAGAAGATTGAAGTGGGAGAAGATTTGACAGACAACCATCATCGCGACATCAAGATTGAAAATGAATACGAAAGGGTCACAATCTTCGCGGAGGTGAATGAATGCCTCAGGGATGCGAGAAAAGCGATATCGATCGTCCGACACGATGCATGTGTCGCAGGATTTCCACGTAGGATCGCAGCATGCCGGTTTCGTAGTACGGAATCTGGTGCGTCCTGCAGAAATCCTTGATGATCCGGCGGGCGCTGCGGAGGTTCTTGCGCGGCATCGTGGGGAAGAGGTGATGTTCGATCTGGAAATTGAGACCCCCATACCAGAAGTCGATCAGGGGGTTGCTGCGGACGTTGCGGGCCGTGAGGACCTGTTCGCGCAGGAAGTCGATCTGGGTGTCCTTCGCCAGCACCGGCATGCCCTTGTGATTGGGCGCGAACACCAGGCCGAGGTACAGCCCGAACATGGCCTGATGGGCGAGAATGAAAATGACCGCATGGAGCGGTGAGAGGAGGAGGAACACCAGGGTGAAGTACGCGG
This sequence comes from Candidatus Peregrinibacteria bacterium, assembly GCA_016201685.1. Classification (GTDB taxonomy): domain Bacteria; phylum Patescibacteriota; class Gracilibacteria; order Peribacterales; family Peribacteraceae; genus JACOTD01. The sequence continues at coordinate 4,608 of JACQCJ010000074.1, forward strand.
CGAAGTGCGCCGCCATCAGGAGGATGTCCAGCCAGGTCTTGGCGATGCGACGCCGCAGGAAATACTGCACGCTCCCCACCCGCAGGCTCAACGACGTGAAGCAGAGCATGGGAAAGAAGAGCGCCGCCTGGTGCCGCACAATGAAGCGGAAGATTCCTTTTGTTTCCCGCGCCTGGCTCTCGGAGAACGCGAGCATGGGGAAATCGATATCCGGATCCATGTCATCGCGGTTGGGGTGCGCGTGGTGTGCGTTGTGCTTTTCGACCCACTGGGCAAAACTCATGCCGAGGATGGATGCGCAGACGTAGCCGACGATCGTATCGATGCGCCCGCTCGAGAAAATTTGCCGGTGTCCGGCATCGTGCCCCAGGAGACCGATCTGGCCGAAGACGAATGCGGAGAAGGCCGCCGCCAGCAACACGAGCCACAGGTGGTGCACGAAGAAGAGCAGGAGGATGGCCAGCGCCAACAGGGACGCATTCACGATGATCTTCACGATGAAGTAGCCCGGCTGACGTCGCAGGAGACCTTGATCGATCAGCAACTGGCGAAGGACTGCATAGTCGTTGGACGGTCGGCGGGAGGCGGCAGGAAAGAAGGTCACAGCGCAACTCACTGTAGGGGATGCGCCCCAAAGCAGCAAACGGCAAACGTTCGCTCCCTTCACTGCTTCGGGGTAAACAGGGTCATTCGATTCTTCACGAGAACAATGGAATGGCTTGCAACCCCTCGACCGCTGTTCGACAGCCATGAGCTCACAGTCGAATGGTGAGTCCGGGGTCGAACGGTGAGCGAGTCAGCCGAGGCTGACGGGTCGAATGGTGGAGCATGCCGGATTCGAACCGGCGGCCTCCTGTTTGCAACCCCGCACTGTTTGGTGGAGCATTCGGTACGGATTCCGAACGCGGGAATCTCCTCAATGCCGACGCGATGACTATTGCGGAAAGACTTCGTGGACTGAAGCAAACACTGGATACCATCTTGACTCTTCACGTCCCCTCCCAGATGCCATTTACACTTGTCATGTAATGACGATGTCCGTCAACGAGCTTCCGGGAGTGATTCCGAACTTTCTGTGTATCTCCCTACTCGTCACCAAAATGGGAGAAACGCCCTGTATTGGGTACAATGCTGCAAAATGAACGACGAACTCTCGCTTGACGGCTTTGCCCACGCTCTGGTTAAGGAGGCAGGTGAGATGATGCGTACAGCGAAAACAGAAGAAGATTTACGGATTGGCTTTGAGAAGGCTCTCACTCCGGTCCTCAAGGCAATCGGCATTACAGGCTCCAAATATGAGAGACATAGTGGAAAGACCGCGTCTGAGTACAGAGGTCGCCCTGATGCAATCCACGGCAAGGTGATCATCGAGTATGAACCCCCCCGATCTCTCTCCAAGAAAGGGAAACTGGAGCATGCCGAAGGCCAGCTCCACGACTATCTTTCTGCCGAAGGATATGCGAAGGGTGAAGCTGTAACCTCGCTCTTTGAGCGCCCCTTGGGAGTCGGTTTTGACGGCGAGCAAATTTTCTTCGTGCGTTTTGGTGAGGAATCCAAGAAAAAGACTGAAACATACGAGACAGAGGGACCATACGAGTTTGATAGAGAGAGCGCACGCACATTTCTGATGCACCTGCGCGGACTCTCTCGCAAGCCGCTGACGCCGGAGAACCTTGCTGAAGTCTTCGGGTCGGACAGTGCGCTGGCACCCACAGTCGTGACAGCATTCGCAAATGCATTGGAACACTGGGGAACGGGGCGACCTCGCGTTTTTTTCAACGAATGGAAGCGCCTCTTCGGCATTGTTTACGGTGCGCAATTCGATGCGCGGAAGGAAGATGAAGCGAAAGCTCTCAGTAAGCACTTCGGCGTTGGGAAGGATACGGATTTTCAGGAATTGCTCTTCTCCGTCCACACGTACTTTGCCTACCTCATGAAGCTCATCGCTGTGGAGATTCTCAATATCAGCGATATTGCATTTGAAAAATCGTTCTGCGCAAAGCTGACACATCTCAAGGCTGACGATTTCAAAGCCGCATTGGAGGACATCGAAGCTTTAATAGCAACCGACGGCGAAGATGAGTCCCACTTTCTTTGTGCCATAATTAATTCAGGAAAAGTGCGTGACTTCATCAAATCCTACTCTTCAGC
>JACQCJ010000070.1 GCA_016201685.1 Candidatus Peregrinibacteria bacterium
TCCTGCGGCATACGCATGACGATCTCGCCGATGCGGAAGGCGCAAGCGAGGAAGCCAAGGAATTCCACAAGCAAATGACCTGGTTCTTCCGGAGAGCACGAAAGAGAAAGAGACGGTGCAGAAGTGACGCGGAGCGTCTCGCGCTCCACCATCAGATGCAACGAGCGCTGGAACGATACTGGAAGGACGTCACCTACGATGATCCTGCAGTAGAAGCGACCCGACGATGGTGGCTTGAAGCACGAGGCGATCAGCTCCTGACGTTCCTAAAGCACAAGGATGTTCCGTGGGACAACAACGCCGCTGAACGAGCGGTCAGACCGATGGTGCGCCGACGGAAAATCACCGGAGGGAGCCGGTCAGAACGTGGGGCGGAGCGCGAGGCCATCAACATGTCCTGTATCGCAACCCTCCTGAAACAGGGCAAGGACCTCTTCCGAGAGGTGCCAATCCTCTGGAAAATATCCATGGCTTCAGCCAATTCGTGAGTTCATTCCTCGCGTGTCCGGTACCATTGTTCTAATTCCAATTATATGTTATAATAAATAAGTGGAATCACAAAAAAACAAGACAAATTTTTCGACGGAAGAGAAGGCAATCGTCCTTCGATCTGTTTTCAAGCGCACTCAACGCAATGTTGAGAATGTTCATAAACAAAAAGAATTAGCCAACGCTGAAAGGAACTTAGAATTATTTACCACGATATAGTTATATGGGAGAACTCGTTTTCAATAGAAAAATTACCAGAGCAGCAGAAAAAATCGACGTCAAAGATACTGTAGATTCTGCGGCGGAGAGGAGCGCTCAACAAAATGAGAAACTGAGCAGGATGAAGTGAAGGCACATAATGCAGATCATGCGGAGAAACCGCTTACGACCATGGATGTCTATATATGGATTCTTGGCGATCCAGAGATGGCGAGAAAGGAGTTTCTGAAAGGACAGAACAGGGCAGAAATGGAGAAAAAGGAAACACAAACAGGTGGATTTTCTTTCAGCAAAGAAGTGGCTCCTGAAATGAATTTAGAAACAGCAACCATTCGCGAGCTTTCAACGAAATTCATGGAGGCGTGCAAGCAAATTGATCAAACTGCATTGAATATACAACAGTTCAGTGCCTTTCTTGATTCGGCGGAAAAAGCCGTCCTGAAATCGCCGGCGGGGTCAGCGATGTTGAAGCGCATTCTCATTGATCGCACACAGGACTTGCGGCAGAGGCCCCGGTTTGGCGTACGCATCATGCTTTCACTCATCACATCAGTGAAAACAATGTCGCAGCGTTATCCAGAACTTGAGAAATTCCAATTTGACGAGCAGAAAATAAAAGAAGAAATCCTCCCTACATATAGCCGAGAACAACGAGAAAAAACGCCGGAGCAGAAAAAACTGATGTCCAATGTCGACGGGCAAATTACCGGAGTCACTTTTTCACTTGCTCAAAATAGCCCCATGGAAGATTTTTATCACACAATTACACGGCTCATGGCAGCGAAGAGGCAAGAGCCGGATTTTCGACTGAAGCTTCTCCATGCAAATAAAAATGAGAAGGTGAATTTTATAAGATTTGTTGAGGCCAACAAAATCCACTATCCGCCACCGGAAGTTATTTTTGTCATGGCCGGTGCAGTAGACGAAAAAAATGATGGATATGATTTTTGGGTGCGTGATGGCGCAGTGAGAAGAAACGATGGCACAATTGTGCAGCCGAAAAATTTTTATTCCCCAGGCCTGTCTGACGCGTATCCAAATCTAGTTCCCATGGAAGGAACGGACGTTCGCCAGTCAGACCTTCATTTCCAAGGCGGAAACATGCGTGCAACAGAAAATTTTCTGTTTATCGGATCCGATGATATTCGCAATACATTCAATAAAGGGGAACAGGATTGGAGAAATGGCGCCGTCGAGTGGCCAGAAATGACTGACGCGCAAATACAAATGACCGTTGCTGCTTTCGAACGTGAATTCGGCAAGAAAGTCATTGTTATTGGAGACAGACGAGAAAGGCGCCAAGGTATTTTTCATATTGACATGTGTGTTACGCCATTAGATGACAAAACTGTTCTTGTCGCCCAGTCTTTAAATGGTAATGACAAGGAATTTCTTGATGCCACCGCTAAGCAGCTTTCTGACCAGGGTTTTTCGGTAGTTCGCATCCCATACTTGCGTACCACTGCATTTATTACCTACAATAATGCACTGATCGAACGATATAAAAATCCTGATGGGAGCCAGGCAAAGAAAATCTATCTGCCTCAGTATTATGCAGGTTCCAGGCAAAGCCCCGTTTACAGCCTCAATGGCGAGATTGACCTTCAAAGGCTCAATGAACGTGCTGTTGAAGTTTACAAATCACAAGGATTTGAAGTAGTACCGATTGATGTTTCCGCGCGCATCATTCGTCTGAAGGGTTCTATCAACTGTCTTACGTTTGAGGATCGAAAGCCATGATCCAACAACCAATTGCAGAACACGGGGATGATGATTCGAAAACCGGCATATCTGCATAACGTCCCCTAACCCATTTTTAGCACAAGATGTTGTGCCAATAAGTGAAAATCAGTTCAAGATGTCGTAGGTGGGGACGTGAAGCGGATATGCCAGGTATTCTATTAGGTCTGCAATGACAAGTAACGGTAGAAAGTAGACCGAGAAATGTTCATTGTTCTGCAGATATCATTGATCGTCACGCTCCTGTCGCGGTGCATCGCCTTAGCCATCTGGACGCGCGGGGACTTGGGGTCGATGGGCTTCCTCCCGCCGAGACGGCCGCGCGCCCGCGCGGCGTTCAAGCCTGCCCTGGTTCGTTCCTGGATGAGCCGCCGCTCGAACTGCGCGAGGGTGGCGAAGATCTTGAAGATGAGCTCGCCGGAGGCCGTGGTCGTGTCGATGACACCATCGCAGATCGAACGGAAACCAACCCCTCGTTGCCGCAGCAGCTCGTCCGGTCGAGGCTCCAACCTCGCAGCCGCACTTTTGTCGCAAAGCTTCGTGAAGCGTACTGGGCGCTTCGGCTCGAGCGTGTCCTCTCCAAACAGAAAATCCTCGAAGCGTACGTGAACACGGCATCGTTCGGGCATCAAACGTTCGGCATTGCCGCAGCGGCGAAGACATATTTCGGGAAGTCACCGCAGGAACTTTCCCTGCCCGAAAGCGCGTTTCTCATCGGCCTCGTGCAGTCGCCCTCGGCGTACGATCCCTTCGCGCACATGGCCGCGGCGAAGAAGCGCCAGGCTCTCGTTCTTCGCGCCATGGAGGCGACGAATCTCCTCACGCCATTGCAGCGAAGCGAAGCGGAGGAGCGGACGATCCTCCTCGCGCCCGATCGCACGAAGATTCAGGCCCCGCATTTCGTTCTGTCGCTTCTGCAGACGCGGGCGGATGAATTGCCCGAGAGCGGAGAGGTGCGAACGACGATCGATCTGCCACTCCAAACCCGCATCGAGAAGATCGTGGAGCACCATCTGTCGGAACTGCAGAAAGAGCACGTGAGCGATGCCGCGGTCGTCGTGCTCGATGCGCACACGGGTGACATCCTCGCGATGATCGGATCGGCAAATTACTTCGATGAAGCGAATGACGGAGCGGTGAACGTCGCCATCTCACCTCGCCAGCCCGGCTCGACGGTGAAACCGTTCACCTACGCGCTCGCCTTGATTCAGGGAGACACCGCCGCAACGACAGTTGCCGACGTGCAGGCTCAGTTCTTCACGAGAGAAGGGAATCCGTACACGCCGAGGAACTACGACTACAACGAGCACGGCCTTGTTCGGTACAGAGAAGCGCTCGCGAATTCCTACAACATCGCCGCCGTGAAGATTTTGCAGAGGGTTGGTGTGGACCGCCTTCTCGGACTCCTGCGCGATGCAGGAACCACGACGCTCACGCAGACCCCCGATCATTACGGGTTGGCGCTGACCCTTGGGGATGCAGAAATGTCTCTCTGGGAACTTTCCCGAGCGTACGGGACATTCGCGCGCGCAGGCGACACACTGGTGACGCGTTCGCTTTTCTCCGACCCGATTCCTTCGGGCAGGCAGATTCTTGGCTCCAGTATTGCTTGGCTCATCACGAACATCCTCAGCGATCCGCGTGCGCGCATCGCGGAATTCGGCGAGGCGGGTCCATTGGCCTTCGACTGGCCGGTCGCCGCCAAGACGGGCACGACGCGTAACGCCCGCGATAACTGGACGATCGGGTACACGCCCGATCGCATCGTCGGCGCGTGGGTGGGCAATGCGGACAATATGCCGATGCGAAACACCTCCGGGATCACGGGCGCCGGCCCCATCTTTCATGATGCGATGGTCGCGGCGACGCAGGGGCGTCCTCATCCCGATTTTCCAAAGACAGCGAACATCGTCACGAAGACAGTGTGTCGGCTCTCGGGAAAGCTCCCGTCGAGCATCTGCCCAGATCTCCTCGAAGAATTCTTCATTCGAGGAACGGAGCCGAAAGAGATCGACGATCTCTATCGCAACGTTTCGATCGATCGGAGAAACGGACTCCTCGCGAATGCCTCCTGCGATTCGCGTTTCGTGGAGCGCAGGACCTTCGTTGTCTTCCCTCCCGAGCTTCAATCCTGGTCGCGCCAAAACGGATGGCCGCAGATGCCGCCGGCAGTGTCTTCGCTCTGCTCATCCAGAGATTCGTCGAATGCATCAAGTACGCATTCTCGATGGCTCTCGATCACCCACCGAAAAACGGTGACAGCGTCGAACTCAATCCGCTCGTCCCGGCCGCATCGCAGCAAGTGATTCTGGAAGCGCAAGCGAACCCGGACGTGCTATCGCTCGATTGGTTCATCAATGGCGTGAAGATTGCGACGGCGAAGGCGCCGGATTTCCGGGCCGCGTGGAATCCCCGTGAAGGGAACTTCATCGTGGAAGCCAGAAACGAAGATCTTCACCAGAAGGTTGCGATTGAAGTGGTGCGGAGGTGAATGGGGATTCGGAGTTCACGGAAGCACTGCTGCCAAATTCGTCCTCTTCGTCATGCGAACGCGTGGCAGCTGGAGGAGGGGATCGCGCGCTCGCGCGACGCCGTGGTGCGTGGTCACCGCGGTTTTGTATCCAAGCGCCTGAACCATCTCGATGACTCGTGAGTTATAGCGGCCGGCGGGATACGCGAAATGGTCCACGGGCGCATCGATCAACGCTTCGAGTGTCTTCTTGCTTTCCTCAAGTTGGTGGCGTAGTTCCTTCGCTGAGAGGAAGCGCAAGTCGACGTGCGATACGGTGTGCCCGGCGATCGTCATGCCGGCATCGTGGAGAGTCTTCACCTGATCCATCGTCATGTAGCCGGGTTTCCCCAAAAATCCGGAGACGATGTAGAAAACGGCTTTCTGGTGATATTTCTGGAGGAGGGGAAATACGTTCTGGAATGCATCCGCGTAGCCATCATCGAATGTGAGGATGATCGACTTCTTCGGTTCGTTGATCGCGCGCGAGCGGAGAGCGAGATACGTATGGAGATCGATCGTCCGGTATCCGTGAGCGACGATCCATTGCAGTTGCTGCTCGAACATATCGGTGGGGACGAAAAGGTCGGCCCCGCGGGGGTCTCTTGCATCATCATGGGACTCGATATAGTGATACATGAGAACCGCCACGGCGGTGGGATCCTCTTTCGGCTTCATTGCGAGGAGAGCAGCAGGGATTCCCGATGCGTTCTCACGTTTCTCTTCCGAACGTTGGCAGGCGACAAGGAGAACCGCGAGAAGAAGGAGTGCCGCTGCGCGAGGAATGGGCTGAAATGCCATGACCGTGATAAAGAAACAGAGTATAAAGGAAGGAAAAGCTCTGGCAACGAGAACCTCTTCACCAATTGGCACATCAAGGAGTCAAAAAGTTACCGGAACGTAAATCACCAAGCGCGTCGAGAATAGTTTTGCGATTCTCAGAAAAAAAGAAGTCTTGTGCGTTTTTCCCATGTAGACTCTCTCCCGCTCTTACTTTCTTCCCACTCAACCTCTATGAGAAAATCTCTCTCACTCGCTTTGGCGGTCGCCGTTTCTTGTGCCTTGAGTCTCCCCGCATTCGCCATGAAAGGAGGTACGTCGGGTGCCATGATGAAGCACACAGTGCCGCAGCTCGATGTTGCCTGCGTGGCGGCAGCCGTCGCTGCTCGCGAGGGCGCCCTTGGTGCAGCTTTTGGAACATTCAGCTCCGCAGTTTCGGCTGCGTATTCCACCCGTGCATCAGCACTCGCTGCCGCATGGTCGAACACCGATGCAAAGGCACGATCGGCCACAGTGAAGTCGGCATGGAGCGCATTCAGCGCTTCCAAGAAGTCTGCAGGAATGCAATGGAAGAAAGACCGCGATGGCGCTTGGAAGACCTTCAAGACTGCCGTGAAGGCATGCAAGGGAGCCGATGCCAACACGGACTCCGCGGGCATGACGAGTGATCAATAATCGAGCGAAAAAAACGCCACAAGAGAGCCTCCTATCGGGGCTCTTTTTAGAGAGTTTTCGTCAATCGTCATTTCGCAACAAATGCCGTCGCGCCGAACCACGCCAAATCAAAAGCAGCCTTCATGGTCCGGGCGAGCGTCGACCTGTCCGCCGCAGCAACGATGGTTCATGTACTGGAGATTTTTTGGTTCCTTATTTTGCAACGAAAGCTGTTGCCCCGAGCCATGCTAGATCGAATACCGCTTTCATCGTTCTTGCGAAGGTGGAGCTTTCGACGATCAATCCGAGGAGTTCATTCTCATCGAGAGAGACGATCCCCACCGAGTTGTTGAAAATGAGCACTTCGTTCTCGAAGAGAAACTGTTCCCGATTCACGAGAAGGATTTCGATGAGATTCGCGTCGTACGTCGCAGGCAAAAAGCGATCGAGGACATGCACGCTCTCGACGGTCGTGGGAGAGAGGTAGCGCGTCTTGATCGTTCGACGCAGCTTCTCGTGCGTGTACGACTCGAAGAAGTTCGGGAAGAACGTGGTGACGCTCTTCAAGTTCGTATAGCCGAGAATCTCGCCTTTCGCGGCAAGCGACTCGGTGAAGACTTTCTCAACCCCATCCTGACCGTCGTAGAAACGAATCTTCGGCTTGAAGCCAAGGGTGCTCGCAAGCGAACGAAGTTCCGGGAGAAGCCCCTTTGCAAAATTCACCTTCTCTTCCGCGAGGGTCAGAAGTTGCTCCGGTGGTTCCGGCGCGAAGTACTTCACGCCGTTCTTGTTGTATTGGCTGAGGAGCCGCTTCTCCAGCAGATTTTCGAGCGTGTGGTAGCAGCTCACGCGGTGAACGCCGGCCTTCTTCGCGATCACGGAAACGGGCCCGCCGTTGATCTCCAGGCACGCAAGGTAGACGCGCGCTTCTTCATTCGAGAGGCCAATCTTCAGGAGTTCCGCGAGTATAGTGGCGCGATTGTAGCAGTGTTGTAGAGTTTTTTCTACAGAATATGAATATTGAAATATGGCTTCCGTGCAAAGCAAATCTTCGTATGAAACAAATGCTGTTGGACGAACATGACTGGACGGTGCACACTACGGACGCTGGGCGGAGTTTCCAAGCTCAGCATTTTTTGAAATGCACGCTTCCTGTTCCACGTGCGGCTCCTCGTTTGAAGTGACGAAGCGATTCCAAGAGCTTCTCTCGAACGCATCTCCGCGGATCGGCGCCGTCCATCTGGATCTCCCTTTCCCCTCCCGGTGTCCCGATTGCCGCCGTCAGCAGCGTCTGATGTTCCGGAATTTCTTCCATCTGTACCATCGCACATGCGATCTCTCCGGAAAGAAAATTCTCTCGGTCTACGACAAGAACGTATCGTTTCCGGTCTACGAAATGCACGATTGGTGGGGCGATGCATGGGACGGCCTTTCGTACGGCGAAGAGGTGAACCCCTCGATCGCATTCTTCGAACAATTGGCGAGGCTGCATCGCACCGTGCCGCGGATGAACCTCACAAACGTGCTGTGCGAGAATACCGATTACTGCAACATGTCGCTCCAGAGCCGCAACTGCTACCTCGTCTTCGGCAACGTGAGCAACGAAAACTGCGCGTACGGCCACATCGTCTGGCAGTCGCAGAATTGCTTCGACTGCATGTACACCTACCGAAGCGCCTTCTGCTACGAGTGCATCGATTGCGTGCAGTGCCACACGCTCTCCTTCTCGCGCGACTGCGACAACTGCTCTTCCTCGAGCTTCCTCGTGCACTGCACGGGATGTCGAGATTGCTTCGGGTGTGTGGGATTGAAGAACAAAGAACATCACATCTTCAATGAGCCGCATTCGCAGGACGTGTACCGGTCGATGCTCGCGCAATTGAATGCGGGAAGCTTTGCAACCATCGCCTTGGCACGCGAACGTGTGCGGGAACTCACCGGAAAGGAAGTTGTGAAGGAATACCACGGTTTCGGCTGCGAGAACGTCACCGGGGATTACCTCTACAATTGCAAGAACATCGAAGAAGGATATGACTTGAAGAACTGCGAGGACTGCCTCTTCTGCGCGACGATGGAGAGCCTGAAGGACACCGCGGACTGCAACTTTTCGGGTGCGACGAACGGCGGAGAACTCTGCTACCACTCGCTCTCGGTCGGAGGCGGGTACCGTATCCTCTCCTGCCACAACTGCATGAATGCTTGCGCGAGCCTCACGTACTGCGACAGCTGTTACGCGTGCAAGGATTGCTTCGGGTGCGCGGGTCTCAAGAACAAGCGCCACTGCATTCTGAACAGGCAGTACACCCAAAAGGAATACGAAAGGATCGTTCCGGAGATCGTAGAACGGATGCGAACCGCCGGAGAATGGGGTGAATTCTTTCCGCACGCCTTCTCACCCTTCGGATACAACGAGACCATCGCATCACAATATTTCGCGCTGACCGAACAGGATGTTCGAGGTCGTGGCTGGAGATGGAAGAAGGAGGAAGCCGACGAAGAGCAGTACCTGGGACCAGACATCACCCTTCCAGACGATGTGCGCGACGTTGATGATGCAATAACACAAAAAATCCTGCGTTGTGAAACGACGGGGAAGCTCTACAAGATCACGCCGCAGGAATTGAAATTCTACCGAGAGATGAAGCTCCCTCTGCCGCGAAAATGCTTCGATCAGCGTCAGAAAGAACGGTTCGCGCAAAGAAATCCTCGACATCTCTGGTCTCGTGCATGCGCCGAGTGTGGAAAGAAAATTCAAACGACGTACGCTCCCGAGCGCCCGGAAACCGTCTTCTGCGAGCGTTGTTATCTTGAAACTGTGTATTGATCTTGTTGATGCAAAAACTCTGTTCCCATTGCGGCCAAACTTTCGAGATCACCGATGACGATCTGCAATTCTATGATTCGGTTTCTCCGGTCTTCTCGAATAAAAAATATGCCATCCCGCCCCCGACCCTGTGCTTCGATTGTCGGCAACAACGGAGAATGGCGTGGCGGAACGAGAAGCGGCTCTACCATCGCAAATGCGACCTCACTGGCAAGCAAATCCTCTCCATTTACTCTCCGGACAAGCCGTACACAGTCTACGAGCATCATGAATGGTACACGGATAAATGGAATCCGATCGACTATGGACGAGAGTATGACTTCGGGAAAACGTTTTTCGAGCAATTCGATGCGCTGCATCACGTCTGCCCCTTGCGATCGTTCAATCTGCAGGAACAGAGCGAGAACAGCGATTACACGAATCTCGCGAATCGGAACAAGAATTGCTACCTGATCTTCGCGGCGACGGATAACGAGGATTGTTATTATTCCACGTACGTCCAGCGCAACAAGAATGCGGTGGATTGCTTCTTCACGTTCGAATCGGAACTCTGTTACGAGTGCATCGATTGCTACAACTGTTATCATCTGACGCACGGGCAGTACTGCCAGAACTGCTCGAACTCTTCACTGCTCTTCGACTGTCGCGGATGCAGCGATTGTTTCGCCAGCGCGGCGCTCGTGAACAAACAGTATCACATCCTGAACAAGCCCTATGCGAAGGAAGAATACGAGAAGATCGTGAGCGGAATCCAAGGGAACAGAACAATGATGGACCAAGCGCAGAACGATTTCACCGCTTTGAAGCTCACCGTGCCCCACAAGTATTACGCAGGGCTCAGCAATGAGAACGTGATCGGCGATCACATCTCGTACTCCAAGAATACGCATCACTCATTCGATTGCACGTATCTCGAAGACTGCGAATACTGCACGTGGTTTCATCAAAGTCAGAACTGTAGGGATTGTTACGCGTGGGGATTTGATTGTTCCCTTGGATACGAGAATCACCTGTGTGGGAATCGCTTCCAGAACGTCTGCTTCAGCGAATCCTGCTGGAACGACATTTCGAATCTATTCTACTGCCGCTACTGCCTGGATGGATGCAAGGATTGTTTCGGATGCGTTTCGTTGCTACACAAACAATACTGCATTCTGAACAAGCAATTCGAAGGAAGACTACGAACGTCTCATCCCGAAAATCATCGAGAACATAGTCAAACACAAGGAGTGGGGAGAATTCTTCCCTGCGAAAATTTCTCCATACGGATACAACGAGACGGTGGCGCAAGAGTATTTTCCTCTTTCCAGGGAACAGATTCTGGCGGCAGGATTCAAGTGGCACGAAGAAGAGCAATCGGAAAAACAGTATCTGGGTCCGCAGACGGAAGTTCCCGATCGCATTGAAAATGTGACGGACGACATCTGTTCGAAGGTTCTCATATGCGAGATCACGGGACGTCCCTACAAAATCATTCCGCAGGAATTGAAGTTCTGCCGTTTCATGGGAATTCCTCTGCCGCGACGATGTTTCGACCAGCGACATCGAGACCGCATGACGCTGAGAAATCCCCGCACACTCTGGTCTCGTTTCTGCGCCAAGTGCAGAAAGGGAATTGAGACATCGTATTCTCCCGATCGTCCGGAGCTCGTGTATTGCGAATCTTGTTATCTTTCCTCCGTTTATTGACAATGCAATGCCTCGATGAATTCCTCCACCGTCCACTTCAATTGCTTCTTGATGATTCCCTGAAGCGTGCCAATGGCAATCGGTCTTTTTGCATGGATAGGAACGACTATGCGATCCATGTCCGGGTGTCGAAAAATGTGGTGGCTGCCGCGGATGCGATCAAGCTCGTAACCGAGCGAATGCAAAAGGCGGGCAAGTTCCTTGCCGGAGACACGGGGCATTTTAGGCAAACGCGCTCAATGGAATCTTCTTGTACTCGGCCACGGGAGCGAGATGAGCATAGAAAGCTTCCTCTCCGGCGGCTTCGATGTAGAGAGCCACGGCTTTTTTCAAATCTTCTAAGGCATCTTCTTTCGTCTCTCCTTCACCATAGGCCGCCACATCAGGAACATAGGCAGTCCAGATGCCCAACTCCTCATCCAGCACGAATGTTACTGTCACAAATTCAATCATGGATACAGTATAGCATGATTCTCAGGACAATTTCACGCTTTTTTCTCAGCTATCTGTGCAGGTTTGTATGCTGAGGTTGTTCGCTTGTGATTCCTTTCTCTTGGTTATGCAGGAAATCTGTTTCCATTGCAGAAAGAACTTCCCCATCGACGGGAAATCGTCTACTGCGAACGGTGCTATTTGGAAAAGGTATACTGAGAAAGATGAATCGCTCCTGTTCGAGCTGTGCGGCAAACTTCGAGATCACCCCCGATGATCTTGCGTTCCTCCAGAAGCTCGCTCCACAGATCGGCGAGCGGACGTTCGCGCTTGCCGAACCGACCCTCTGCCCCGATTGCCGCTTGCAACGGCGAATGAGCTGGCGCATGGAACGGTGCTTGTACTTCCGCACATGCGATGCGACGGGCAAGAAGATTCTCTCCGTGATTTCGCCGGAGAGCCCCTTCAAAGCCTTCTATCACGAGGCGTGGTACGGCGACACATGGAACGCGCTCGACTATGGTCGATCGTATGATTTTTCCAAGCCGTTCTTCCAGCAATTCGCGGAACTGATGAAGCAAGTGCCGATGCTCGCGCTCAACATCGTTAACAACCAGAACTGCGATTACGTGAACCAGGTCGGGTTCTCCAAGAATTGCTACCTCATCATCGAAGCCGACTACGATCAGGATTGCCTCTACGGGTACCGCATCTTCTATAACAAGACTTGTGTGGACGTGCTCGAATTGACCCACAGCGAGCGCTGCTACGAATGCATCGATTGCGCCAAGTGCTATAACCTGCGCTTCAGCCAGCAGTGCACCCAATGCGTCGATTCGCTCTTCCTGTACAACTGCCGCAGCTGCACCGGCTGCTTCGGGTGCGTGGGGCTGCGCCAGGCGCAACACTGCATGTTCAATCGGCAATTGAGCAAAGAGCAGTACGAGAGTCACCTGAAATCCTTCGATCCGTGCAATCCCGCCCACATGAACGCAGCACGGGCCCAGTACGAGGCGCTCAAGCTCAAACATCCGCGCAAGGCGTTCATCGGTGAGCAGAACGAGAACGTGACAGGGAACTACATCGACGAGAGCAAGGATTGCTCGGCTTCCTTCGGCCTTCGCGCCTGCCGCGACTGCCGACACTGCCTCTACATCCGCGAGGCCAAGGACTGCATGGATTACCTCGTGTGGGGCGATCACGCGGAGCGCGTCTACGACTGCGAGTGCTGCGGGCACAACATCCAGAACCTGCACTTCTGCTGCGACTGCTGGGACGGCTCGCACGATCTGCTCTACTGCCTTCAGTGCGTCCTCAACTGTAGCAATTGCTTCGGCTGTGTCGGGTTGCAGAAAGGAAAGCACTGCATTCTCAACAAGCAGTACACGCAGGAGGAATACGAGGCGCTCGTCCCGAAAGTCATCGGGCACATGCAGCGAACTGGTGAATGGGGAAGCTTCTTCCCAACGGCGATTTCTCCGTACGCGTACAATGAGACAGCGGCGCAGGAGAATTTTGAAATGCAGAAGGGGGACGCAATCGAGAGGGGTTGGGGCTGGCGAGAGAATTTGCCCGTGACGAAGGGAAAGGAGACGATGCTATGGAGCGCGATTCCCTTCGACATAGCGAAAGTCGACGACCTGATTCTCCACTATGTGTTCGCGTGCGAAGCGACGGGGAAGAACTTCAAGATCACGAAGCAAGAGCTTGAATTCTACCGCCAGAGCCGCCTGCCCGTCCCACGCCTCCATCCCGATGAGCGTCACCGTCGACGCATGCTCATGCGAAATCCCCGCAAGCTCTGGAAGCGACAGTGCGCCAACTGTCAGAAGGAAATTCAGACGTCGTACGCTCCAGACCGTCCTGAAATTGTCTACTGTGAAGAATTCGATTCCGGCACCAACACTCTGTCCTTCGTGCCGCGAGCAACGGCGCCTGACGCACCATAACCATCGTCATCTCCATAGACGTGTTTCCGACTATAGTCACAAAGAAATTGTCTCCATTTATTCACAGGACAAAGGTGTGATTGTCTACGAGCCGTCGGCTTGGTGGAGCGACGCGTGGGATCCTCTCTCGTTCGGAATGGACGTCGTTTTCGATCAGACATTTTTCCAGCAAATGAAGAGTGTCTTCAGGCGAGTGCCCGTCATGTCTCTCTTCATCGATAGCAATGAAAATTCCCCGTATGTGAACGACACCGGTTGGGCGAAGAACTGCCACGTGTGCTTCGGTGCAGATTATTCCGAGGATTGCCTGTACTGCGAGTCGGTGTACTACTCGCGCAGCGCGCTCGATTGTTTGTACTGCTACAACGTCGAAGTGTCGTATGAATGCGTCGATTGCAAGGATTGCCACACGTTGCTCTTTTCGCAAGGCTGCACGACGTGCGCCGACTCGGCCTTCCTCTTCGATTGCATTGGCTGCAATCATTGCTTCGGATGTGTGGGTCTGCGACACAAAACGTATTGCATGTTCAATAAGCAACTTTCGCAGGAAGAATATAAGAAGAAAGTCGACACTTACTTGCCATTCACTCTCTCATCCATTCAACGTTCATCAGAAGCGACGCTGCAGTGCAAGCTACAGCATCCTCATCGCGCTTTCATCGGCAACAACAACGAGAACGTGATCGGAAATCATCTCTTCAATGCCAAGAACGTCGAGTATTGCTTCGACAGCACGGACATTGAAGACGTGAAATACGCCACGAACATGCGGGGCGCGAAGGATTGCCAAGACATCAACTACTGGGGCCACCCTGGAGAACTTTGCTATGAATGCATGGCCGTGGGGGAGGGCGCGACGCGGCTCGCATTCTGCATCGCAAGTTGGGGAGGCTGCGAGAACCTTTACTACTGCCATGCCTGCATCGCTTGTCGCGACTGCTTCGGCTGCAAAGGATTGCGGCACAAACGGTACTGCATCCTCAATAAGCAATACTCGAAGGAGCAGTACGAATCTCTCGTTCCGCGGCTCATCGAGTACATGAAGAAAACCCAGGAATGGGGGGAGATGTTTCCCGTGACGTTCTCCGATTTTGCATACAACGAAACTCCGGCTCAGGAATACCATCCGCTCTCGAAGGAAGAAGTTGAGCATCGAGGGTGGCGTTGGCTGCAAGAAACCAACGAATCACTGAAGGTTGCGAAGGTCATCCCTGCTTCTCAATTACCCGAGAAGATCGGCGATATCCCCGATGACATCCTGAACTGGGCTATAGAATGCGAGACGACGAAGCGGCCATTCAAGATTGCTAAACAGGAGCTTGATTTTTATCGTGCTCAGAAACTGCCCATCCCTCATTTCCATCCCGATGAGCGTCACCGTCGACGCATGCTCATGCGAAATCCCCGCAAGCTCTGGAAGCGACAGTGCGCCAACTGTCAGAAGGAAATTCAGACGTCGTACGCTCCAGACCGTCCTGAAATTGTCTACTGTGAAGAATTCGCACGTGTGATCGAACCGGAAAGCACATGCTTTCCATCTATCACCCGCAGAGTCCCTACACAATCTTTGCCGTGGAAGAATGGTGGAGCGACCGGTGGGATCCGAAGTCCTCTGGAAGAGAATTCGATTTCTCTCGAACATTCCGATCGAATTTCGACGAGCTGTCCGCAGCCGTTCCGCGAATGGCGCTGCATGTTTTGGCAAACGAGAACTGCGAATTCGTGAATCAGTGCGGCTATTCGAAGAACTGCTACCTCTCCTTCAATTGCGACTACAGTGAAGATTGCTTCTACTGCACGAATGTCATCCGCTCCAAGAATTGCCTCGATCTGCTCAACGCCGAGCAGTGCGAGCTCTGCTGCGAGTCCATGGATATTCATACGTGCTACAACGTCGCACGATCTCGCAACTGCAAGAATTCCAGCGATCTGCGGCACTGCCAAAACTTGCAGGCGTGCAGGCACTGCTTTGGATGCATTAACCTCCGCAACAGGGAGTACTGCTTTTTGAACGAACAATGCTCGCGCGAAGAGTATGAGCGGCACATCGAGCCATATTGCAGAGGAGAATGGAGCAAGGAGCGTGAGATGGAACAGATGTTCGCGGAGCACGCTCTGCGATTTCCCCGCAAACACCTGGAAATGTTGCAGTGCGAACGCAGCCTCGGGGACAATCTCACCAACTGCAAAAATACGTATCAATGCTTCGATTCATTCAAGAATGAAGACATCGCCTACTGCACCATCACGAGCAATTGCAAAGATTCGCAGGATGGCGACACGGGCGGATACGACTGCGAACTGTGCTACGAAATGATCTCCTCGGGAATGAACAATCAACGCTGTCTCTTCGGAAGCAATTATTGGGGAGGATGTGACGGTGCGCTCTATTGCGAAGTCGTGAAAGACTGCAGAGATTGCTTCGGATGCATTTGCCTGCGCAATGCCCGGTATTGCATTCTCAACAAACAATGCACGAAGGAAGAATACGACGCGATCGCGCCGAAGATGATCGACCACATGCGTCGCACGGGCGAGTGGGGAGAATTTCACCCGATCGAGAGCTCCCCCTTCGCGTACAATGAAAGCGTCGCCATGGACTACGTGCCTCTCACGAAAGAGGAAGTGTTGAAGCATGCCTGGATGTGGAGAGATCGCTCCGACGAGAAACTCAAGGTGGAGCGGATGATCCCATGTCATGCTCTTCCGGATTCGATCGCGGACATTCCCGACGACATTTTCAACTGGGCCATCCAGTGTGAAGCGACGAAGCGCCCCTTCCGCATCATCAAGCAGGAGCTCGATTTCTATCGAAGCCAGAATCTCACAATCCCTCATCTGCATCCCGATGAACGTCATCGACTTCGGATGTTGATGCGCAATCCACGCAAACTCTGGAAAAGAGTGTGTGCAAAGTGCGCGAAAGAAATTCAGACTTCGTATTCGCCCGATCGACCGGAGATTGTGTACTGTGAAGAATGCTATTTAGCCACCGTGTGCTGAGGATCACGTAAATAACGTTCCACTTCTTCAAGACATTCATGCTGAAGAAAGTAATTCTCCGGGTTCTTTTGGTACGACGGGTTGGCGGCAAGAATTTTTTTCCGAATGAACGTCTGTTCTTTTGACGAAAGATTCCACCAGATTCTCTTGCAAAGCGCACGCACATACTGCGCCTCCGCTGCTCTCTGCTCGAGCTCTTCCAATGTTTCATGGCCGGTTGCGCGTCGAAATCTGGTGAACGTTGTCTTTTTCCCAAGCCGGTGGATGCGTCGACGAATTGTTTGCATATCGTTCATGGTTGTGGAGAGAAGGAGAGAGCAAATGTAGTCTGTTCCTTCGTCGTTGCGAATCCTTTTTCACGGTTCTCGTCAATCGCGATTCGGCTCATATACAGGCCATTTTTTAGAGGTTGCTTGCGGCCTGTTGTTTGATATGATCGCCGCTGATGACAACTGCGCAGAATCAGGACCCGGCAACCAAGCAAGATCTCGCCGATCTTGAGAAGCGATTGGAGAAGAAAATAACTACCGCTATCCAAAAATCCAAGAGGCAGCTCAAAAAAGAGCTCGTCCATGAATTCAAAGTCATCAACGAGAAGCTCGTGCATGACTTCAACGGAGCACACAAGGACAAAATCGGCGTCTTGGAAGACAACGTCCACGATCATGGCCAGAGGATTACAAACCTCGAGATCGTGACGGGCCTCGCACATACAAGTCGCTGAGGATACTCTCTCCTCATGGCCAATACAGTTTCCACAAACGATCGCGAGCGCGCATTCGCGCAGCAAATTGACATGCCGTTACTCACGCTTTTGCCTGAGGAGCGTCTCAGACAACTGATGGCGACGCGTAATGAGTGGAAGCTCTACCATGAAGAAATACGAAAGACTCATCCCAAAACTCATTGAACACATGAAAAACTCTCAAGAATGGGGTTCGTTCTGGCCGTTCGCACACTTGCCCTTCGCGTACAATGAATCCGCAGCAATGGATTACTTTCCGTTGACGATGGATGAGGCGCTGAAGCGCGGCTTTCGGTGGCGCGATGAGGAAGAAAAAGCTCCCTCGGTGGAAAAAGTCATTCCAGCATCTCAGCTTCCTGATCGCATTCAAGACATTCCCGATGACGTTCTCCAATGGGTCATCACGTGCGAAACGAGCGGCAAATCTTTCCGTATCATCAAGCAAGAACTGGATTTCTACCGTCGCATGCATCTTCCGCTTCCGCGAGAGCATCCGGAAGCGCGCCACAAACGTCGAATGGGCATGCGCAATCCCTACAAGCTCTGGATGCGATCATGTTCGAAGTGCGGGAACAAGATAGAGACGAGCTTTGCGCCGGAGAGGAAGGAAAATGTGTATTGCGAAGAGTGCTATTTGAAGGAAGTATACTGACGATGTGATCGAGAAAATCTGTCCCATCACGGGCAAGCTGTTCACGGTGACGGATCGCGAGATGGAATTGCGTCGGAAGCTTGGCGTGGATGGGGAGCCGGAATTCCATCCCATCTATCGCTGGCAAGCACTCGCTGCATTCTGGCAACACTGGGCGCTGCACAAACGAATCTGCAACCGCACCGGAAAATCCATCATCTCCGTTTTTCCGGAGAATTGTCCCTACCCCGTTTGGCACAAAGACGAATGGTTGGAACACGCGGATCCCGCATCCGCGGACTTCGAAGTAGGACGGCCAGTTTTCGATCAGCTATGGGCGCTCTTTCAACGCTGTCCCATTCCGCACAACATCGGGGCAGGCAATCAAAACTGCGAGTACACCGACGACTGGTGGTACTGCAAGAATTGTTACCTGTGCCACTCGGGCGCGGAGAACGAAGATCTGCAGTACTGCTACCGCGCCATCCGCCTTCGGAATTCCCAGTACTGCGTTTTTTCCATCGAGAGCGAGCGCTGCGTCGATCTCATCGATTCGCACACGTGCTCTCGCGTCCTCTTCGGCTACAAGTGCTGGCAGTGCTCGGACAGCGCCTTCCTCTACGATTGCCGCAACTGTCACGATTGTCTCTTCTGCTGCAACCTCCGGAACAAATCCTACTGCATCGGCAATCAGCAATTCTCCAAAGAAGAGTACGAACGGCAGAGGAGGGATTGGGATTTCCGATCGCGCACTGCGTACGAGCGCGGGAAAGAGCTGTTCGCTCGCATGCTGCGCGAGCAAGCCTGGCATCGCGCACTGTTCATCGATCAATCCGAGCAAGCGAGCGGGAATTATCTCCACGAGTGCAAAGACTGCGAGAACTGCTTCTTCCTCACCACCGGCATGGAGAGCGCCGTGAATTGCCTGCGTGCCGGCGATCACAACCGCGATTGCCTGGACACCGTAAGCGCCTATCACTCGGAGTTGGCCTTCAATACGTCGCTGCCGCAAGATCAATGCTATGACACGAAGTGTTGCTACAACCTCATCCAGTGCAAGTGGCTCGAGTACTGCGCGTTCTGCTTTCAGTGCGAGCATTGCTTTGGATGTTGCGGGCTCAGGGGCAAGAAACACTGCGTCTTGAACAAGCAGTATTCGAAGGAGGAATATGACATGCTCCGTGCGCGCATCGTCGATGCCATGAAGGCGACAAAGGAATGGAACCGGTTCTTCCCCAATTCCTTCGCCGCGCAGCCGTACGAGGAGAGTCTCGCGGGGTTCTATTGGCCTCTCACCCGTCAAGCAGGGGAACGACTGGGCTTTCGCATGCGTGCTGTGGAGCCAGAACGGAGCATGGACTCGCTCGATTCGTCGCTCGTGCCGGATCGCTGCGATCAAACCGATGAGGAAATTCAAAAAAACGTCTACTGGGACTCAGGCGCGAATCGCCCGTTTCAGATCACGGCGCTCGATGTCGCCTTCGCGAAGGATCTGGGTGCGCCGCTGCCCAACACCTTCTACATGAGCAGAATCCAAGAGAATTTCCGTTGGATTCCCTTCGATGGAACGTTGCGCGAAACCTCGTGCGCGAAATGCAGAAGAATGACGAAGACGGGATGGCCGAGTGTGTGCGACGGAAGGATCCTGTGCGAAGAATGTTATTTGAAGGAGGTATACTGATCGCATGCAAACGACGTGTGTCCATTGTCAGACCATCTTTGAGGTCACAACGCAAGATCTCGCATTCTACGAAAAGCTGTCGCCGATCTTCGGCGGAAAGAAGTACGACATCCCGCCTCCAACGCATTGTCCGGAATGTCGCCAGCAGCGACGCCTTTCGTGGAGGAATGAACGGAACATGTACCGCAGGACGTGCGACCTCAGCGGCCGCGAAATCGTCTCCATGTATCCGCCGAATTCGCCCTTCACAATCTACGAACAGGACATCTGGTGGTCCGACCGATGGAATGCACTGGAGTATGGCAGGGACTTCGATTGTTCGAGACCGTTCTTCGAGCAATTTCGTGAGTTGCAGCTCGCGGTGCCGCGCGTCGCCCTCGTGAATAAGCAGAGCGAGAACTCGCACTACACGAATCATTCCGGGAAGAATAAGAATTGCTACCTCTCGGCGGTAACGTTCGGATCTGAAGACATCTACTATTCCGACTGGGTCATCGACCACTGCCGCGACTGCATCGATTGCTCGTACTTGATGGAAGGATGCGAGCTCTGCTACGAGACGTATTACGCATGGGGAAGCTACCAAGCGTTCTTCTGCGATTTCATCAGGCGCAGCCACAACGTTTGGTTTTGCTACGATTGCATGAACTGCAGCGATTGCTTTCTCTGTTGGAATCTCCGAAATAAAAGCCACTGCATCGAAAATCAGCAGTACACGAAGGAAGAGTATCAGCGGAAGATGTCGGAATTCTTTCCTCTCTCCTCTTCAGCATTGGCGAACTTCCGAAAGGAATACATCCGCCTGAAGGAGCACGTGGTCATTCATCCGGCCTTGTACCAGGTGCAGTCCGAGAATTGCAGCGGGGATCTCCTCTTCTCCTCCAAAGATTGTCAAGAATGCTTCGATTCGATCAACATGCAGGATTGCCGACATTGCTTCGACGGCATCGACGTGAAGGATTCCATGGACATCTATCACGTGGGTTGGGCGGAGTTGATGTACGAGTGCCACGCCATCAGCAATGGGTACCGGTGCCTCGCGTGCCACTTCACGTATGACAATCGGAACGTGAGCTACTGCGATTGCACGCAAAATTCCCACGATCTCTTTGCCTGCGCCGGGCTCAATCAAGCCGCGTACTGCATCTTGAACAAACAATACTCGAAAGAAGAATACGAAGCGCTCGTTCCTCGCATCATCGAACATATGAGAAACGACGGTTCCTGGGGAGAATTCTTTCCTCTCTCCTTCTCTCCATTCGGCTACAACCAATCGCGCGCGCAGGAATACTATCCGCTCACGGAAGAAAAGGCAGAGCAGCAGAATATTCCCTGGTCGGACTACGAGAATGCTCCCTCTGATGTCGAACGAACGATTCCGGCAGCACAACTCCCCGAGCACATTGCAGACATTCCGGATGACGTCTTACGATGGGCGATTCTCTGTGAAGTGAGTGGAAAACCATTTCGACTTGTGAAGCACGAACTCGACTTCTACAGGAACGCCGGATTGCCTCTTCCTCGCCGACATCCGGACCAGCGGTACCTGGATCGCATGGCGCAGAGGAGGCCGCGCAGACTATGGAAGAGACAATGCCAGAAATGTCGGAAGGAGATTCAGACGGCCTTCGCTCCTGGACGACCGGAGATCGTCTATTGCGAAAATTGCTACCTTCAGACCGTGTACTGAAAGTACTTGCAATTTACATGCAGAAACCATACAATGATATGCGTTATGGCAACAAAAAGCATACAAGTACGGCTCGATCACAACCTCAAGAAGCGCGTGGAAAAAGTCCTTGCGGACATTGGCGTGGATATGCCGACGGCCGTTCGCATCTTCTTTGTGAAAGTGGCCGCGACGGGAGGCATTCCTTTCATGTTGGAATCTCCTCAGCAAGATGAATACACTCCCGAGCAAATCAAGAAGCTTGATCGGCTTGCAGCGAAGGCGAAACGCGGCATCGGCCTTTCGGGACCATTCACGAACGTCGACGAAATGATCGAAGATCTTCGCAAATGACGATGATTATCCGTTATGCCCCATCGTTCCGTCGAGCATTTCGAAAATTATCCTTCTCCGATCAAGAACGAGTGAGGGCTGTTTTGCATCTATTCCAAAAAAATCCATTTGATCCGCGTCTCAAGAATCACAAGCTCAGTGGTTTTCAAGAGGGCATGTATTCGATTTCCGGCGGATATGATCTTCGAATCCTCTACGTCCAGATTGAAAGTTACACAGTCGTGATGTTGGTGAATGTGGGAACGCACAACGAGGTATACTGACTATGATGCCCGTGACCTGCAGCAATCCCTGGTGCCAAGCTTCCTTCGAGGTTTTTCCGGAAGACCGCGAGTTCTTGAACAAGTTCGGCATCGAGAAAGATCCCGAGGAATGTCCAGATTGTCGCCACCAGAAGCGGGGCATGTTCTACCCGCAATTGACGTTCCATCGGCGGACATCCTCGCTCTCCGGCGAACCGATGCTCTCCATCTACAGTGAGCGTTGTCGTTTTCCGGTCTACTCGATCTCCGAATGGTGGTCAGATCGTTACGACGCTCTTACGTACGGTCGATTATTCGATTTCACTCGATCATTTTTTGGGCAATTCGAGATTCTCTGGCAGGAAGTACCTCAGATGGCCAACGAGCAAGACGGCAACACCGAGAATGCTGATTACAGCTTCTCCGCGGGAAATTCGAAGAACGTGTACTACTCCGTCGTCGTGTATCGATCTGAAGAGATGTACTACTGCGAGCGGACCACCGGTTACAATACGATGCTCTTCGACTGTCTCAAATGTTACCGCTGCAGCCAGCTTTACGAATGCGTGCAATGCCGCAATTGCTATTCTTCAAGTTTCCTCCATCAATGCATCGAAACCAGAGACAGCCACTTCTGCATCGATTGCCGCGGATGCAGCGATTGTCTCTTTTGCTGCAATCTCCGCAACAAGTCCTTCCACATCGGGAACACACCGTACGCGAAGGAAGAGTACGAACGTCTGAAGACGCAATTCATCAATGGCAAGTATGCGACGCATCTCCAGAATCTGGAACGATGGAAAGAGCTCAGGGCACGGACAATTTGGAGGAATCTGTGGAACGAGAATTCGGAGAATTGCCGTGGCGATGCGCTCACCAACTGCGCGAATTGCTACGAATGCTATCACTGCCAGAACGCCGAGAACGACCGGTACTGCCGCATGCTCACCCCGAGCGAGAAGAACGTGAGCAGCATGGACCTCACGACCGGCGGAATCGGCGAACTTCTCTACAATTCCATCGGGCTCGGGGGCGGCAATTATTTTCTGCGCATGTGCGTTTTCTGTCGCCAATGCAGCGATCTCACGTACTGCATCCACTGCTATTCATGCCGCGATTGCTTCGGCTGCACCGGCCTCAAGAGCAAGCGCTACTGCATTTTGAACAAGCAGTTCACGAAGGAAGAATACGAGAAATTCGTGCCAATAATCATCGCAAACATGAAAATGTCGGGAGAGTGGGGACAATTCTTCCCCGTCTCCTTCACCCCATTCGCGTATAACGAATCGTTCGCAATGATCGTCTCTCCACTCACAAAAGAGGAAATCCTCCGCAGAGGATGGAGATGGGAAGACCCTCCTGAACTGCTCGAAGGCATTCCTTCCATCGACGACGTCGCCGACTCTATTGATGATGTATCGGACGACATTTGTAAGAAGGTCCTCACGAGCACAATCTCAGGAAAGAAGCACAAGATCATTCCACAAGAGCTCGCGTTCTATCGCTCGATGCGAATTCCGATTCCGCGCGAACATCCCGATGAGCGAATGGCGCGGCGGCGAGGCATGATGAATCCGTATCGTCTCTGGACGCGCGCATGCTCAAAGTGCGGCAAGGCAATGGAGACGAGTTTTTCGCCGCAACGACTCGAAATCGTTTACTGCGAATCTTGTTACCTCCAAACCGTCTATTAAGCTATGCTGACGGCATGACGAAAGAGCAGATCGTACAGCACTGGAGAAAAGGGAGTCGCGAATCTTTTCGCCTCGCGGAACTGGCGGTCCTTGAAGGAAGTTACGCACTCGCACTCTTCCATTGTCATTTGGCAGTGGAAAAAATGCTGAAGGCGCAATTCATCGAGGAATTGAATCAGGATCCTCCTCCGACGCATGATCTTCTCGTGATCGCTCTGAAGCTCAAACGGAAATGGACGCAGGAGGAGGAAAGAATACTTGCGGATTTGACCGATTACGCCGTCGCCGCGCGTTACGATGATCCGACATGGGCCAAGCGCCAGGCTACAGCGAAGAACAGCAGACTTTGGATTGCTAGAGTCAGACTCTTCCTCTCATCGTTCACATGAAAGCCATCGAAGCCATCGGCATCGCGAGGAGGTTCCGCAAAAAACTGAATCAGAAGCGTCTGCCGATTCAACAAGTGCTGCTCTTCGGTTCGGCCGCTCGCGGGAACATGCATGAACACAGCGATATCGACATCGCCATTGTCTGCATGCCTTTTCTGGATTCGAAACATGAAGAGAATGTGGAATTCCTGCTCATGAGCAAAGATATCGATCTGCGCATCGAAACCGTCTGCCTGCACCCCGAAGATCTTCGGAACAAATACTTCACATTGGCGCAGGAAGTGAAGCGATACGGCATTCCCGTGTAATGAAGCATTCCTGTTCGCAATGCGGCTCCTCCTTCGAGGTCACGGATGATGACCTCGCGTTCTACGAACATATTTCTCCGATGTTCGGAGGCAAGAAATGCGTGATTCCTCCCCCAACGCTCTGTCCCGATTGTCGCGTGCAACGCCGCATGGCGTGGCGCAATGACCGGACGTTCTACCGTCGCAAGTGCGATCTCACGGGAGAGATGTTCGTCTCCATGTACGCGCCGGATGCGAAGTTTCCCGTCTTCAAGCAAGAAGCGTGGCACGGCGATGGATGGGACGGCATGAGCTTCGGTCGCGAAATCGATTTCTCTCGTCCGTTCTTCGAGCAATGGGCCGACCTCAACAACAGTGTCCCGCACTGGGGAGTGGCCATCAGCAAGTGCGAGAACAGCGATTACTGCAACTACTGCAACGATGAGAAGAATTGCTATCTCGATATCGCCGCAGAAGCGAACGAAGATTGCTATTTCAATCACTTCACAAAGTACTCGAAGAATTGTTGTGATTGCACCTTCGTGTATCACTCCACACTCTGCTACGAATCGATTCAATGTTACAACTGTTACGGCCTTCGCTGGTCGCAGTACATGGACGACTGCTCGGATTGCGCCTTCTGCTTCGATTGCAAGGGCTGCCGCAACTGTCTGCTTTCGATCAATCTACGCAACAAGGAATACTGCATCTTGAATGAGCAGCATACGAAAGAAGAATATAGCAAGAAATTGCGGGAATTGAACCTCGGCTCGTTTCGATCACTCCAGAATGTGTTTTCGATCTGGAAGACCATGCGCATCGAGAAGGGAATCTACCGCGACATGTATACCCTCAATTGCGAAGAGTGCATCGGGAATGATCTCAAGAATTCGAAGAACTGCACGCACTGCTTCAATGCGACGAATTGCGAAGATTCCAAGTATCTGTATGACGTGATCGATGCGAAGAATTGTTACGACATGAATTACTCGCCCTATGGCCCGGAAGCGAGCTACGAAGTGACCTCCACAGTCGGTCTCAAGTACTCCGCGTTCTACATGGCGGGACCCTACAACGTCAATTGCTACTACAGTCACATGCTTCAGAGCTGTAAGGATTGCTTCGGATGCATCGGGCTCAAGCACAAGCAGTTCTGCATCTTGAACAAACAATATGCGAAAGAACAATACGAGGAGCTCGTTCCCCGATTGATTGAACACATGCGGTCAACGAACGAGTGGGGTGAATTTTTCCCCGTGCGCCTGTCTCCCCATGGATACAACGAAACAGTGGCGCAAGAACACATGCCGCTCACCGAGGAGCAGACGAAGGAGCGGGACTGGCCCTGGCGGAAGGAGATTGAGAGCGAACAACAAGAACGTGCGTCGAACCTCGAAATCCCCGATTCCATTCAGGGAGCCGACGGTGCGATCTTTCAGAATGTTCTGCAATGTTCGACGACAGGCAAGCTCTACAAAATCATCCCGCAGGAACTGAAATTCTATCGGCAGATGACTATTCCGCTTCCTCGCAAATGCCCCATGCAGCGGCACAAGGATCGCAACGAACTTCGTAATCCTCGAACACTCTGGACGCGAACGTGCACGAAGTGCGGGAAATCCATTCAAACGACATTCGCGCCGGAGCGGCCCGAGAAGGTCTACTGCGAGGAGTGCTATCTCAAAGAGGTATACTGATTCCCATGTTCAAGACCTGCAAACACTGCCAGCAGACGTTCGAGATCACCGATGATGATCTTGCCTTCTACGATCGAGTCTCGCCGGTCTTTCAGGAGAAGAAATATGCAATTCCACCACCGACACTGTGTCCGGATTGCCGACAGCAGCGGAGACTCGCATGGAGAAATGAACGAAATCTCTACAGTAGAAACTGTGACCTCTGTAAACGGCATATCATCTCGGTTTATCCTGCAGATGTCATCTTCCCCGTCTATTGTCCGAAATGCTGGTGGAGCGATCGGTGGAACGCTCTCTCGTATGGAATGGCGTACAACGAGGCGGAGGATTTCTTCGTACAATGGCGGAGGTTGCATGACCGCGTACCGCAACTCGCAATGCAGAATGATGACGGTATTGGCAGTGAGAACAGTGAGTATTGCTACGATATTTCGCGTGCGAAGAATTGCTATCGAACGATCGGCAGCTGGTACATACAGGATTGTCATTATTCGCTCAACGTGAATCACGCGAAGGACGTGGTCGATTGCAATACGGTCAGCATCGGCTGCGAACTTGTCTACGAATCGCTCGATTCTCAACGGCTCTACCATTGCACGTACCTCCAGAATGCGGAAAACTGCTCGGATTGTTTTTTCGGGTACGATCTGAAAGGTTGCAAACACTGCTTTGGGTGCGTGGGATTGCGGCAGAAGGAATTCTGCATATTCAATCAACAGCATTCCGAGAGCGAGTACAGAGCGAAGATGAGAGAGCTCAATCTCGGTTCTCACAAAACTATGCAACAATGCCAATCACAATTCGATACGTGGTCCCTTCAATTCCCTCGAAAATTCGCGAACTTGCAGAACTGTGAAGAATGCGAAGGCAACAATCTCTTCAATTGCAAGAACGTGCTGGGCTACAGCGTCTTCAACAGCGAGCACTCGAAATTTCTCGATCGATGCGACGGCCCGAAATTCTGCTATGACCTGATCAACACCGGTAACCCACAGTGGTGTTACGATTGCGTAACGTCCGACGATTCCTTCATGACGCTCTTCTCCGTGTGGTGTTGGAAGAGCAGGAATATTCTCCTTTCCGATAATTGCCATTCGAGCGAGCACCTGCTCGGCTGCATTGGGGTTCACAGGGGAAGGCACTGCATTCTCAACAGGCAATATGCCAGGGAGGAATACGAAAAACTCGCTGGAACGATTATTGATTCCCTCAAGAGGAGCACCAAGTGGGGCGAGCATCTGGCCATTTCACTCAGTCCATTCGAATACAACGAGTCAGCGGCAATGGAATACTACCCTCTTCATTGTGAGACAGTACTTTCAAGCGGGTGGAAATGGAACGATCGACTCCCGTACACGACAGGGAAGGAAAACATCTCATGGGAAAGCATACCCGATGCCATCGTCGATACGCCGCAAAATATTTCCGAGCAGATCCTTGCATGTGAACGGTGCAGTAAAAACTACAAGGTTCTTCCCCAAGAAGTATCCTTCTATAAGGATATGCCGGCGCCGCTCCCTCGAAAATGCCCCAACTGCCGCCACTTGGATCGTTTTCGTCGTAAAAATCCGACCAAACTCTGGAGCAGAACGTGTACGAAATGCGGAAAGGAGATTCAAACGACATTTGCACCCGGACGACCGGAAATTGTCTACTGCGAGCAATGCTACCTCAAAAATGTGTATTGATGGGCATCTGCTGTGGTACACTGTCTGACGATGGCACGCACAGTTCACCGCATTCCCCGTCGTTTTACCGTCGTCCTCGAACCTGCAGAAGAAGGAGGATATGTCGTTCATGTGCCGACCTTGCCCGGATGCCACACGCAAGGGGAAACAATAGAAGAAGCTGAGGCTAACGCCAAAGAGGCGATTGAATGTTATCTTCTTTCGCTCCATGATCGGGGAGAAGAGCTTCCGAAGGAGCTGACGGGAACACGAATCATCACCGTCAGCATGAACATCGATCTCCAATGAGCACATGCGACTTCCTGCTCTGAAGCCACGGGATATGCTGCAGGCTCTGAAGAGAGCGGGTTTTATCGAGAAAAGACAGGTCGGAAGTCACCTGTCATTGGAACATCCGCGAAGCAAGATCATAGTTGTCGTGCCGATCCATAATCGTGATCTCAAGCGAGGACTCATGATGGCGATCATCAAGGATGCTGGACTGACGCCCGAAGGGTTTTTGCAATTTCTCTGATCCCACATCAGAAATGTATGCAACGCATCTGCAAACACTGCCAACAGACGTTCGAGATCACGAACGACGATCTTGCCTTCTACGAGAAGCTTTCACCGACGATCGGGGGAAAGAAGCTATCCATCCCGCCCCCGACGCTCTGCCCGCGCTGCCGACAGCGCAGACGCATGAGCTTCCGTAACGAGCGTCATTTGTATCGTCGCCGGTGCGATGTGACGGGGAAGGAAATCATCTCCGTGTTCTCACCGGAAAATCCGCACAAGGTCTGCGACAAGGATCACTGGTACAGCGACGCATTCGATGCCCTGCGCTACGGACGTCCCTATGACTTCGAAACGCCCTTCTTCGCGCAATTCCAGAAGCTCGCGATGGAGATTCCCTTGCCCTCACTTCGCATCGAGCTCTCGGAGAATTGCGACTTCAACATCGACATGCGTTCCTGCGCGAACTGCTACCTCTGCTCCCGCACGCACCTCTCACAGAGCATGCTGTACACCTATCGCGGCACCAAATCGCACGATTGTTGCGATTGCATCCAAGTGAGAGAGCGCGCATTCCTCTACGAATGCGTGGAATGTCACACCTGCCAAGCAAGCCGATTTCTCTTCTTCTGCATGGACTGCTCTTCGTCAGCCTTCCTGCTCGATTGTCGCAACTGCACGGATTGTTTTATGTGCTGCAATTTGCGCGGCAAACGACATTGCTTCCTCAATGAGCAACTCACGAAGGAGGCGTACGAGGCGAAGCTGCGGGAGTTCGACTTTGGATCGAGGAAGATGGTGAAATTGGCTCAGACGATGTATCGGGACATTCGTCGTCGAGCCATCCGTCGCGCGTTGATGATCACGAAGTGCGAGGACGTCTCGGGAGACAATCTGACGGAATGCAAGCGATGTTACTCACTTTCTCATGACATAGGCCACATCCGGATGCTGGAAGAAGCAGAGGACAGCCGAAATGTCTTTCTGGAGTGAATGAAGATGTGAACGGATTTGAGCGACGAAGGCTTGCTTCGAACGAATGACTTTTCGCTTCAC
>JACQCJ010000071.1 GCA_016201685.1 Candidatus Peregrinibacteria bacterium
TCCGTGGAGTAGTGAAAGCCTCGAGGGTTTTCACCATGACTTGTGTCACTTTGCGCCATTCTGTCGGCGAATTGGAGTGCGTGAGCGAACGTTCCGAGTGGCGGCTCGATCTTCTGTCCGCGTTGTCGCATGGCATCGACCATTTCGTAGTAGTAGGAGGTGTAATAGGTGCTGACACCGGAATCCATGCATCGGATGCGGTTCTTCCCATTCCTGTTTTCATTA
The DNA here is from genome assembly GCA_016201685.1 of Candidatus Peregrinibacteria bacterium. Lineage (GTDB taxonomy): Bacteria > Patescibacteriota > Gracilibacteria > Peribacterales > Peribacteraceae > JACOTD01. Next base: position 226 of record JACQCJ010000071.1, read on the forward strand.
ATGGTCATTCTCTCGCTTATAAGAGAAACAGCATGGTCGGGCACGCTGCCGCTAGCCGGGGTATCTCCGCTCGAAGCCGTATACATTCTGAAATTTTTGACGTGAATGGGCTTTCCGTCCGCATCCTTTTTCTTTTTGAAAAAATCGCGCACTCCAAGAATCTCCTTTTCCCTTTCCGTTTTTTCTTCAGGTACCATTTTCGCTCCTGTACGATTTTTTGCTGCCGATTTTTTCTTTGGTTCCTTATTCACTTCTATCTGGGTTCCTGAATAGCAACTCACGGCAATCATCGTGATGTCGATCAATGCGCACAGCGGTTTGCCTGTCGTGGCGTCTTTCTTACTGCTTATCTCTGCCAGTTCCCAAACAGGAAGGTTACGATCACATGTCTGGATGATGCCCTGCTCCGATCCATGAGCGACATACAGGTGCGTGAATGTCGTCTTTTTTTCTGCGATCGCTTTGCGAAGATCCTGCTCGAAGGTCTTCTTGATACTTTCCGTTGTGGCAGGCAACGGCTCCGGGAAGAGCTTCCCGAGTCCTCGTTTGTCTTCCTTCTTCCACTTCTCTCTGTATTCAATGCAGGCGGATGCAATGGACATGCCGTATTCGCGATGCATCAGTTCGACGAAGCGAATCATGCTTTGTTCATCAAAAGGAAAATCATGGCTCGAACCCTTTCCGTCTTTCGTTTTTCCGTCTGGAATATCGGTGAGCATGAGGGCGCCTTTGCCATCCCGGGGGAAATCGTATTTGTAGTCTTGTGCCCAAAGCGCATATTGATCCTTCATGAGAGTTTTTTCTTTCTGTAACTTTGTTTCGATCATATTTTTCATGTCTTCCGAGGATTGTACGTTTTTCAACTCCAAAAGCGTGCAGCCGATGCGGATGGGTTCTTTATGTTTGCCCAAGAAGGTATTGATAAAAACAAACTCGCATGGCTTCTCCTTTCGGATGCCCAAGCATCGCAATGAAAATTCGGGGCTGTTCTTTTCCTTGCCTTCGTTAAAGAGCGCCAGGCCATCCAGAATATGCGGATTGATTTCACGGAGATACTGGTCGAGCGCCTTCTCCCGTTTCTCAAATCCAAGCTTCGCTTCGCGATGATAGCGCTCTTCGGGATCCTCCGTTCCGGTCTTCACTTTTTCGTGAAGCCCGTCTGCAACCTTTCCAAACTTTGCGACCTCGCGCTTCACTGTTTCTGAAATGTATTTGAACTCGGAAGGTTCCGCTACTTTCGATGCAAATGCTCCATAAGGGTCTTTGAGAACTGTTGTTTCGATGATCTTCAGTAGCGCACCCTCGCCTTTGCCGTCTTTGTTCTTCGGACGCCATTCCCTCGCAAAATAAAAAATATCGGCTTGGTTAGCAGCCTTCTCCGTTGCCAGTGCAAATGTCCTGTCCAATGTTTTACCCTCCGATGCACGCGAACTTGCGGCGATATCAGTTGTCATCGCGTCGAAAATCGACAGAAATTGAAGCGGCTTGGCCGCCGAAGCCTTCTCCAGATCAATACCGAATATCAGAGACACTCTCTTCTCCAGGTCCAACGCTTCCTGGAATATTCCATAGCTCGTGATCAACAGCGAAGGACTTTTCTTCATCGCGTCCTCCAAATTCATGCCGCGAACCAAATCCTCTCTTTGTTTTGCAGAGATGCTCACATCCGCGCGGATTTCATTATAATTGAGCAGGAGAGCATCGGGATTCTGTTTTGCAAGGTCGGAGAGCACGCTCATTTTATTTTCTTTGCGAATGCATTTCCCGTATTCGCGAAACCCCTCAAGAAACTTCTTCGGGTTTTCCTTCGCCAAGTGCGTCACAATTTTTTCCGCAGAATCCAATCCGAGATCGTTTTTGATCTCTACGTTGTTCAAGTGAAAAGCGATGTCATTGCCTTTTCTTAATTCCGCGACGAGCGTTTCCTCCAAGAGCGCCTTCTTCGTCTCCACATCGAACGTATTTCTATGTTTCCTGTAGAAGGAAACGAAGTACCCGCTCGATGTACGCGCAAGCGGCTTGAGAAGCGCGAGTTTCGCCTCCTTTGAAAGATTTGTGAGATCAGCGTAATGCTCCTCGAGATGGAAAAACATGTCCTGATATGGTCCATGCACCATGGGACTCATTCTTTCGACAGCGCTTATTGTCACCTCGCGTTTCATCTGTTGGACGGCCGGGTTTTTCTCTTGTTGCGCCGATCGATCGAGCCACTCGTAGCCTTTGAGAACAAGGGAAGGATACGGATTACCTCTTTCATGCGCGGCCTTCTCCATGCAATACAAGAGTACGGGCAGAGGAATGTGTTTTTCGTTGGAAGTCTTCAGCGTCTCCTGGACATTATCGGTTTCCTTTTTCCAGAGAAGAGGGGCCATCGATGACAGGGTCGACTGCTCTCGCTTGAGGCGCATGACCGTGCCGTCCTCCTTCTCGGCATCAGTGCCCTTTTGCTTTTTGTCCTGCATCTCATTGAGTGCCTGGAGGAATGCGTGTTCACGAAGAAATTGATGAGCGGGGTCGTCATCTTTCGTTGCTGCCATGAATCCTCGCAGACGTTGGATGTTCTGTTCCTTCTTCTGCTCCGGCCCATCCACGATTGCTCGGATGAGGGATTTTTCTATTTCGCAGCAGGCGAGACCGTATACCTCTTCGAAGGTGTATTTCTTCTGTGCATCCACCACCTGCTGCACGCTCGTTTTCAATGCCCGGTGGGATTTTTCCCAGTCGGTCTTCTCGCCATCGGCGGCGAGCATCGTTCCCATCTTGTCCGCGATGCCCTTGATGTGTTCCTGCAGTTCTTTCTTGCGATTCTGTTCCGCTTCACTTGAGGTCAAGGTTTCCTTCTTCTCCGGTGACGATGAGGGCACGTTCGTCGCTTGTTCTTTGAAGAACACAAGTCGCCCTTCGCCGGCCAAGAATTTTACGGGCATGTCGGTGATGGGGCATCAAATTGGTCCTCCAATCGCCGCAGCTGTCCCTGGTCAACCTCGAGCGCTTCCGCTTCAAGGTTTTCGGTAAGCTTCTTGGCAGTTTGTGAGAGGAGTTTGGCCTGATCTTCGAGTGGAATGTGTGTGTTTTCCATAACGAGAATCCTTTCATTGTACCATACAATTGTGATCTTTTCCAATCTGGATGAAACAGAATTGCGAAGGGCGAATTGCGAAACATGCTCAGAGCGAATCATTCGCAACTTGCCCTTCGCAATTCGCCATTTCCCCGATAGCACCTCTTCTCGCACCTCGGTACACTTGCATCCCAATTATGTCTCCGGAATTTCCCTTCAACATTCGCACGATCGGCGATCGACCCGAGGGGCGAGAGAATGCGAAACGCACACGTCTGATCCCCCGCTCGCCGTTCCGCCCATCCGCATCGAAGGGTCTTGTCGAGCGCATCCGAGGATGGATCCTCGGTGCATGGACATGGATCCGCGGGCAGAAACAGCGCCTCGGCTGGACTCGGTTTCTGCTTCGCATGCTCGGACTTCTGATCCTGCTCTTCGGTATGTACGTTCTCTTCCTCTGGCTCACGCTTCCCAACCTCCTGGATCCCGCGAACCTCTTCGCCGCGCAGAGCACCGTGATCACGGATCGCAACGGCGTCGAGCTCTACCGCATCCACGGCGAGCAGGATCGCACCGTCGTGCCGGGGGATCAGATTGCCTCCTCCGTGAAACACGCGATCGTGGCCATCGAGGATGCGCGCTTCCAGGAACGAGGCTGCATCGACTGGCGGGCGATGGGGCGGGCAATCTTTCTCCTCGGGCAGCGCGGCGGCGCCTCCACGCTCACGCGCCAGCTCGCGCGAAACGCCTTGAATCTCCGCAGCGAGAATGTCCTCAGCCGCAAAATCAAGGAGCTCATCCTCGGTTGCGAACTCGAAGCTCGCTTCAGCAAAGAGAATCTCCTGACGCTGTACCTCAATTGGATTCCCTTCGGGCAGAACGCGTACGGCGTGGAGCAGGCGAGCGAGCGCTACTTCGGCATCAAGGCGAAGGATCTGACGCTGGCGCAGTCGGCGGTCCTCGCGAGCCTCCCGCAGCAGCCTTCGTACTTCAACCCCTACGGCCGCCACGTGCACACGACGGTCAGTGACGGCGTGCTCCAGCGCATCCTCAAAGGCGCGATCAAGCATGCCGGACAGATTCCCGACAGCCAGGTGACGATCGGCCTCCTGGGCGCCTCCATCGGCACGGGAAGCACCACGGTGTACGTGGGCGGTCGCGCCGATCAAGTCCTCCACAACATGCAGGCGCAGGGATACATCACCCTGAGCGATCTCCAGAAGGCCACCGAGGAACTGCGGCACATCGTCTTCAAGCCCTCGCGCGAGTCGATTCGCGCCCCGCATTTCGTGCTGTGGGTGAAGGACCAAGTGGAGCAGATGGTGGAGCAGACGGGGGAGAAAGGTCTCCTCGAACAAGGGGGACTCACGATCCAAACGACGCTTGATTGGAAGTTGCAGCAGGCGGCGGAAAAGGCCGTCGCCGATCACAGTGAAGACAGCCTCAAGCGCTTCGGCGCGCACAATATCGCGCTCGTGGCGCTCGCCCCGAGGACGCGCGAAGTGCTGGCGTACGTGGGCAACGCCGATTTTGGCGACAAGGACAATGCAGGCAAGGTCGACATGGCGCAGGCGCCGCGCCAGCCCGGATCCAGTTTCAAGCCCTTCGTCTATTCGGCGGCCTTCGAGCAGGGGTATTCGCCCGCCACTCCCCTCTACGACGTGCCGACCAAATTCGGCACCGATCAGCCGCAGAACTTCGACGGCACCTGGTGGGGGCTCACGACGGCGCGCAGGGCGCTCGGCGGCTCCCGCAACATTCCCGCCATCAAAGCCTTCTTCCTGGCGGGAGGCGAGGAACCGGTCCTCGACCTCGCGTCCAAATTCGGCGTCGAAACGCCCCTCATCCGCAAGGAGGAATTGCAGAAGGAACGCGGGACGTTCGACTACGGCTGGCCGCTCGCGATCGGTGCGGCGGAGACCCCCCTCCTCGACATGGTCGAAGGGTACAGCACCCTCGCCGACCAGGGCATGAAGCTCCCCGTCGTCAGCATTCGCAAGGTGACGAACAGTAAGGGCGCGATTCTCCAGGAGGCGGAACAGAATCCAGTGGGTGATCAAGTCCTCGACCCGCGCATCGCCTACCAGGTCACTTCGATTCTCAGCGATCCCTCCGCGCGCCCGGGAGAATTCTGGCAGAGCGCGCTCACCGTTCCCGGTTTCCCGGCCGCTGCCAAAACCGGGACCAGCAACAAGTGCATGGACAAGCCGGATGCGAAGGCGGACAAAAATAAAGTCTGCAACGTGCGCAAACCGGAAAGTCTGTGGACGCTCGGATACACTCCGGACATCGCCGCGGGCGTGTGGGTGGGCAACGCCAATAGCACCGCTCTCAGCGACAAAGCCGACGGGCTCAACGTTGCCGCTCCCATCTGGCGCGCATTCATGGGCAGCGCGCTCAAGATCCATCCGCCCTCGATCCCCGATTTCCCGGTTCCCGACGGTCTCGTGCAGCCGCAGATTTCGCTCCTCTCCGGGGAGCTGCCCACCGAATGCACGCCGATTGATCTGCGGATTTCCGATGTCTTCCTGCGCGAACACGCACCCGTCGATCCCGATCCCGCCTGCGTGCAGTTGCTCGTCGATAGGGTCACGGGGCTCCTGGCATCGGAGAGCTGTCCCACAGAAGCCGCGGAGACGCGCAGCTTCCTCGTCCCGCACAGTGTTCTCGCCGATCGGTGGCCGCTATGGGAGCAGGGGGTTCAGGATTGGGTACAAGGGCGCGTGAAGGCTTCGACCGGCGGAACAATCTCCGGTCTGCCTCTTCCGCCCGCTCCTACAGAGAAGTGCGACATCACGAAGACCCCGGGCCGCCTCGTGCGGCCGACTCTGACGATTCTCTCTCCCACAAATGACGGAACGGTTTCCTACCCCACGTTCCAGCCGAAGATTTTCTTCTCGGTGGGGCAGGCCGTGCATGATGTGAGTTACAGCATCGATGGCAAGCAAATGGATGACGAGACGAACGCCCCGTTCAAAGCGATTCTCCACGTTCCGCGCTCGATCGATCGCAGCGTCTCGCACTCCCTCGCGGTGACGGTCACCGACAGTTACTTCAACCAGATGACGGAGACGGTGAGTTTTCGCTTCGGAGAAAATACTGGCATTCCCCAGGTGCAGATCACGAGTCCCGCGAAGGGATCGGTTTTGAGCAAGACCGGGTCCGGCCTCACGATCACGGCCGATGCCAGCGACGAGAGCGGCATCAAGTACGTCGAGTTCTACTTGGATGATCTGCTCCTCGGACGCACTCCGAGGGAACCCTACACCGTCACCTATCCGCTTACGACCGTCTCGCCGGGACCGCACCGCATTCGCGCGGTCGCGACGGATCCCTCCGGCAAGGCGGGTGAGGATGAGGAGGCGATTACCGTGAATCCATGAGGCGTTCCGTGTGGGGGCAGAACCTATTTTGTGTCTTCTGGATGGCAAGAAGTTCTTGTGGAAGAAAATAAAGAATCAGGGGAGCAGGTGTACTCACCTGCGGTCGGCAAGAATACTTCCATGTGGCAAAGGCATCCTCATCAGAACAATGCCGTGATGTTCATCACGACCAATCTTCAGAATAGGAAGAAGGTCTTCGCCAATCCCGCCTATGCCAGGGAGGCTGTAGAAATTCTGTACCGCGTCCAGAAGCTCCACCCTTTCTTTCTCTATGGATTCGTGATCATGCACGAGCATTGCCACTTCCTGCTCATGCCCCCGGATGGGGGCTCCGTTTCTCAGATCATGCGGTGCTACAAATCCGGAGTGAGCCACGGCTTGGGGCTGGGGCCCATTTGGCAATCACGTTTTCATCTGCGCATTCCGCACAATGCCGCGGCGGCGCTGCGGTACATTCATCTGAACCCCGTTCGTGTCGGGTTCGTGCAGGCGGCTGAAGATTATCCCTGGTCTTCTGCCAGTGGACGATGGGAAGTGACGGATCTTGGCTGGTGATGGAAGGCATGATGGTCGACCGCGGGCTGTACGCTTCGATTTTGCTCAGGGCAAGACTGGATCTGCAACCAGTTTTAAAATTATGATCACATTGAGAAATGGGAACGCAGGTGAGTACACCTGCTCCCCAGGTTCTTAAAGTTTTTGTCTCGGAGGCAGATGCCTGTCCTGGGGTATAAACCTGTAACTGAAACCTCCAAGTGTATATAATTTCTCTCTCCCGGGGGGGCGGGCGTACCCGCCCGCGGTCCCAAGGGGTGTATATTTCATTTATGGAGAAAGTGTCCATGATCGTGGGTCTAGGATGAGGCCTTCTACCCTCTTCCTTTCTCCTCCATGGCCACGTCCATCTTCAAGAACAATTTCCCCGGAGCGGAAAAGCTCCAACAGGCAGTTGATGCTGCCGACTACATCATCGGCCTTGACCTCCATAAGAAGACGACAGCGATCTGTGTCGTCGATCGCAGGAAACCGGACGCTCCCGCGTGCGAGCGAAAGCAACTCAAGAACAACCAGTTGCCCGAGATGCTCCTCCGCTTCGCAGGCAAAAAGGTGATTGCCTGCGAAGCTGCCTACGGTTGGCATCTCCTCAGAAGTGCGTTGCTCATCATGCCGGATACGACCTTCGTCCCGCTCGATGCGCGCAAGACTGCATCCTGGATCAAAACCTCCGGCATCAATAAGCGGAGTACTTGTCAGGAACAAATGCAGAATGTGCACTCGAAGCGAGACGGAAGCACTACCGCCACCAACGCAGGAGAAGCAACCCGGTCGTATCAATCGTGCCTTTCAAAGAATTTTGAACATGATCGGTCGGGGCGACCGCATCTGGGATCCCGAATGCCGGAAGCGATGGGAAGCGGCTCAAGCTGGGGGATTGCCAGGTGAAATGAGCGACGCGCCGCCGGGCTTTGTCCGGGAATACATTCAAGCGTGCCTGGCTGCAGCTGAACGAGCGAAGCGTCAACCGAACTACATGCATATGAAGGACAAATGATAGGTTTTGAAGTGCGTATTCTTGCACCGAATCGATTTCTCCGTACACTGTGTCCATGGGAGTCCCCTTCCCCCGATTTTCGGTCTTCTCCATCTCCGAGCAAGGCCGTGTTTTGCGATTTATTAAAGAATTTTCAATTTTAAATTTAAAATTTTCAATTCTCTAGCATGTGTGGAATCCTCGCCGTCTCCGGCTACCGCGACGCGATCCAGGACCTCTACGACGGGCTGATTGTGCTGCAGCACCGCGGCCAGGATGCGGCCGGCATCATGACGTACGACAACCAATTCCACCTGAAGAAAGCCAACGGCATGGTCCGGGACGTCTTCCACAGCCATTCCCTGGAACGCTTGAAAGGACCGATGGGGATCGGGCACGTGCGCTACCCCACGGCCGGGTGCGCGAGCGAATTCGAAGCACAGCCGTTCTTCGTCAATTCGCCCTTCGGGATGGCGCTTGCGCACAATGGAAATCTGACGAACGCGTCGCATCTCGCCAAGGAAATCCGCGAGCAGGACTATCGCCACTTTAATACAAACTCGGATTGCGAGGTGCTCCTGAACGTTTTCTCGCTCGCGCTGCGCAAGCAGAAGCCGCGGCACCTGACGCCCGAGAACATCTTCCGCGCCGTGAAGACGGTCTTCCGGCGCTGCAAGGGCGCGTACTCGGCCGTCGCTCTCATCGGAGGACACGGCATCGTCGGCTTCCGCGACCCGCACGGCATCCGCCCACTGCAATTGGGACGGAGGCATTACGGCATGAAAGAGGAGTACATGATCGCCTCGGAGAACACGGCGTTCAGCGCGCTCGATTACGAGTTCATGCGCGACGTCCGCCCGGGCGAAGTCGTCTTCATCGACCGCCACAACCGTCTGCATTCGCGCGTCGTCCGGCATGGCGAACTCAATCCCTGCATCTTCGAGTGGGTGTACCTGGCCGCACCGGATTCGACGATCGACGGCGTGAACGTGTACAAGGCGCGCGTGCGCATGGGCGAGTCTCTTGCGAAGTATGTGAAGGCTGCCGGGATCCACGTGGATTCCATCATCCCAATTCCCGATACGGGCCGGCCGGCGGCGGCGGGACTCGCGGACAAGCTCAAAGTCCGCTACCGCGAAGGCTTCGTGAAAAATCGTTACATCGGGCGAACGTTCATCATGCCGGGGCAGGATGTGCGCAAGCGCAGCCTCAACTTCAAGCTCCATCCCATTTCGCTTGAGTTCAAAGGGAATAACGTGCTTCTCGTCGATGATTCCATCGTCCGTGGAAACACCAGCAAGAAGATCATCGAGATGGCGCGCAAGGCGGGAGCCAAGAAGGTGTACTTCGCCAGCGCCTCTCCGCCGATCATCGGCCCGGATCCCTATGGGATTGACCTTCCGACGACCAGCGAGCTCATCGCCGCCGATCATTCCATCGAGCAAATCCGCAAGGCCATCGGCGCAGACAAGCTCTTCTATATTTCGATCGACGATCTGCACCGATCCGTGCGCGTCGGGAATCCCAAGATCCGCGCCTTCAGCGACGGTTGCTTCACGGGACACTATCCCACGCCGGAGGTGAACTTGAAGCTGCTGAAGAAGCTCGGCCA
>JACQCJ010000068.1 GCA_016201685.1 Candidatus Peregrinibacteria bacterium
CCGTGGCGCTTGCACCCTTCCACCGCTTCCCAACTCCCCCTCTTCACTCACGCGATGCTGGACGCGACATGACCTTCATATGACGGCTTTAGCAAGCGAAAACCTTTCCGTCGTCATGCGTGCAAGTGGGGAAACCTCTGATCTTCATACTTCCAGCCATCCTTGTTTTGTGCTACAATAAGAAGAAACACCCATTTTTCCATGCCCCGTCCCCGCACTCTTCCGGAAGTCCTTACGACGTCGATCGGCGGCATCGTTCTCGGACTGTATGCAGGCGTGCTCTCGCCGCTCCAGATCGCAGCGTCCACTTCGACATTCGCGCGCATCGGGCTCAGCTTCTTCGCGCGCAGTTCGGTGATTGGGACAATGACGGCGCTGTCGATGATCGCGCTCTTCAGCGGGCTCGTGTATGGATTTCGCCGGCACAGCGATCTCACATCGCTCCTCTTCGCCGCGATCGGCTCCTTCATGCTCGCGGCCGGCGATTTTCTCATTCCTTCGGGCATTCTCTGCGTTCTCGGCGGATTCCTCGTCCTTGCAGGCAGCGCCGCGTCCGTCCTCTCACCCGCGCGCGAATTACGACCGCCCGCTCAGGCGCCGACTCTCGACGTCCTCTTCGACCATCCTTCCCAAGAGCCCACTCAGCCATGAAGTCCGCGACTCTCCGTCAGCGGCTTTCATTCCTCACACCTCTCCTCGGTCCAATCGTCCTGGGGCTTTCACTCGTGGGGATGACCATCGTTCTTGCTCTGCGCGCGCGGCTGCTGTTGTGGACCGTCAGCGCCGATGCCGTCTCCATCGTCGAGGTGCGCTCGCTCGTGGTGACCGTCCTCCTCCTCATTGCGATCCTCGCCTCGCTCCTCGTCCTCGTGTACGTCTTCCTGCAGCGGCGCTCCCGCGTCCTCGAGGTCCAGAAGATCGTGGAATCCGAGAAATCCTCCTTCGTCCGCATGGCCGCGGACACCATCCGCACGCCGCTCACGGGGCTGCGATGGCTCACGGAGCTCCTGCTCCACGAAGACCTGGGCAACATCAATCCCCAGCAGCGCGAGAGCATCGACAATATGAATGTGGCCATTCACCGCCTCATTTCGCTCGTCAACGAACTCCTCAACGTCATGCGCCTCTCGGGGGAGATCATCCACTACCGCCCCCAGCTCTGCGACGTCAACGACGTGCTCACGCAGACGATCGGCGATCTCCAGTCGATCGCGGCGGCCAAGCTCGTGGTGCTCGCGTACGGAAAGCTCTCCAAGGACGCCGACGTGATCCTCGATCTCCCGCTGGTGCGGCACATGCTCGGCACGCTCCTCGGCAACGCCATCCACGTGACGCCCATCGGCGGCAAGATCGTGCTCCACGCCGAGGCCAAGACCGGCGAGATGCTCATCGGCGTGACGTACACCGGCAACGCCATCCTCTTCAAGCCGCTCGACGACGGCGAGGGCCAGAGCATGATCGTCGTGAATTCCTCCGAGGACAGCAGCCTCGACTTCACCATCTCGTGGGAAATCCTCCAGGCCGCGCACGGGCGCTTTTGGGTGCGCGACGGCGGCGTGGAACATACGCTATTCGTCTCGTTCCCGCGAGAGAGCACATGAGTGTCATTCCTTCCATTCAGATCAACATTCCCATCAACACGCATGCTCGCCGATATCATCCGACGATCGCTGTTGCTGACGGGGGAGCACAAGCAAACATTGTTGCCTATGCTCCCTTCGCTTACGAAAGAGCAGAGGGAGCAACTTGAGCGAATGCTTCGTGGAGAGAAAGAACTCCTTCAACACAATGTTGAGAAAGAGATTCAGTCGGCGGCGGAGAACGGCGATTCGGCATTCCTCGCGACTCTCGATGCGTTCGTTCTTCAAGCGAATACGCGATTATGGAAAGCCGAGGAAGTAGCCGAAAAAGGCGATGACGAAAGCAAGCTCGATACATTCTTCGATGCTGTCTAATGTCTCCAGAGACTGGTTCGCTCGACGGTTCGATCAAGAAAGAACAGCGTCGTCTCGATGCAGCCGACGGAGCGGTCGATGCGAAAATTTCCGATGTGAACGATGGAGGCCAAGAACGCACCGATCTCACGAAAGCCTACATCAAGCGTGTCTATCTGCTTCAGGGCCGTGTGTCGGCGCTCCGTCAAAAGGCCGCGGTACATACGTCCATGCGCTCCGAACATTGGCAGCATCTTGAGCAGACGTGTGATCAGGTGGATAAGGATCTCTTCGATCTTCTCAAACATACTCCGGAACAGCGCGAAAAAATGTCTCAGCAGGCGGTGGAATTCAACGCGGCCATCGCGCGTTTTCTTGTTGGACTCACAGAGGAAGAATCGAAGGCGAATGCACCGGGAACTCCGGAAGATTTCTCGTCGCCGAAGACCGCTGAATCGATTCTGAGAGATTGGCTGAAAGATTCATCCGGCAATTCCACACTTCCAAAGGAGCGTATTGATGACCGGAAGATTCGAGCCATGGCCGCGACCGCCACGCAGAAATATGGAGAGGAAACACTCCGCTCGATTGCTTCGCGCCTCATGCTCGTCAATACCCTCGATCCTCAGACGGCGGGCATTGCCTTCGGTGTTGCCGTTCCCATACCTACAGAAAAGATCGCCCTGCTCGTCGGCAACGGACTCCTCGGACAGAATGAGGACTACAAGTTCTTGCTGGATCCAGTCCCCGTGCAGCGAAAGGATGATCAGAAGAAGAAGGATGATCAGAAGAAGAATGAAGAAACTCCGGAAGACATGATTCGTTCCCTTCGGGAACGCATGCTTTCACGCATCGGCGAATTGGATGAGCACTCACAGCACATCCGAGAGCAGATCCGTCTGCGCTTCGATGAATTTGCAAAGGCATCGCATGCCGATGATGAAGAAATCCTCAACGCGCGCTACGCAGGCATCAAAGGCATGCAAAATCAGATCAATGACAACCTTTCAAAGACGGCGGCATTGCGCCAACAAGTCGGTCGATTGACCATGGCGCTCGGTGCATTCGAAGCAGAGCGAGCCGAAGGGGATGGTCGGACATTCGAAGCCCAGCGGTTACTCGTGAAGCTCGACGAGACCTATGGCGAGCAATTCAAGAATGACCATGTGATGCAGGAAAAAATTCGCAGTGCGCGGATCACATTGTCTGCTTCAGGACGCATGAGTCCCGTCGATCAGGCAATCACATTTGATGCCCGATTACCTCGGCAGCCTTCTTCTCCTCACAAGAGGGAGATTCTCGTTCCAGATCGAGAACTCACTCGAGATTCGCTTTTTCCCGATCCGGTCGATACATCACTTCAGCAACATACAGAGAGAGCAGAGGACGCGCTCATCCGCGATCAACTCTTGTCACGCAATCAACTTTTTACCATCGTGGATCCTCGTAAACCATTACTGCGACGGGAAAATTCCGGAAGCGCGGAGCAGAGTTTCGATCTTACGCCCCTCGCTGGTTTCTCCGTGGAGCATTTCGAGAAGAGCAGTGCGGATGGACGAATACAGATGCGTCTTGGAGGATCTGACCCCAAGATTCTCGAACGATCGCCGAGACCGGGAGAGGAGGGGCCGCAACCCATCGCGGAAACCCTCTATACGATTTGGGTGAATGGCAAAGATGCCCGTGCCGTGGCAATCGATCCCGCCGCATTGGAGAAGATGCAGCATATTCCCCCGGGGATGACTGTCGTGCTCACTCGTGTTCCTGAATCTGCCACATGGAAGATGTACCGCGACCAAAGTCTCCTGCGGATACCCGGGAGGAACAACGACCGTGAAATCATTCAATCATTCGATCGCATCGCCGCGCGAGATCTGGTGTTCGCGAAAGCGGACGCTACTGGAACGATCAGCGTGCAGGATCGTCTCCCACTCACGACAGAAAATCGTCGAACGGCACTCGATGAGGCGCGAGCGGGTAGGAGAGGGGCGGAGAAAAAGGATATTGAGAAGGCAGGAGAAGATCTGCTCGTCAAGAAGTACGGGGGAACGTCTGTCCCCATGCTCGGTCCGGCGGTGCAGATTCGGCGAGGCGCTCTCCTTGTGGAATTCCGTTGCACGAATGGGGAATGGTCGTGGCGAGAATTGGAGCGCGACGGCAAGCCCGTGCAGGAGAAAGAAGCGCCTGTTTCTTCGTTGTACAAGGACGGCGCAGGGGCTCAAGGCGAACTCAATCGTGTGGCGGAAGAGCTCTTCACTCTCGAAACCAAGCCACACACACGTACTATCAATACACAACAGATCGACAAGCAGAAAGGAGAATCGGCCTCGGATGTCGTCCGCGCGCTCGATCGGCAGCCCGACGTGCAGTACACGGTCCAGAAGGCTTCCCAGATCAAGCAGCAATTCGAGCGTGTTCAAGCGGCCTACGAATTCATAGCAGCCGGCAAATTCAAAACCATCACGCCGGAATTCCAACAGAACATCGCTGGCGCCGCGAAGGAACTCACGACCATGTTGCGCGATCCGCAGTTACAAGAATCTCTCCGTTCCATCCGGGAACAACTCGCGCAACTCAAATCCGTGCTCGGCGGAAGCAGCGCGGCCGAACGCGAACTCGAGGAGCGATTCCGCACGATGGAAGATTTCGCCAGGCTGGCCGATCTCCATGGCGAAGTGTTCCGAGCGTGTGAGTACCTCCAAGATGCATCGCGCTTTTCCGACAGTTCTTGGGCCACCTGGTTCAAGAACAATCTCCCGCATATCATCGGAGGCATCGTCATCGTCACGGCGATCGTCCTTACGTGGGGGGCGGCGACACCTCTTGTCGGCGCGCTCGTCGCAGCAGGCGCCGGGGTTGTTGCTTCCGAGGCGACCAAAGAGATCGTCTACATGATGCGACGGTCGAATGGCGAAGAGTTCTACTCCCAGCGGTCTCGTTTGATGGAGTACGTCGATGCCCGCGCACGGCTGAAGGCCGGCGATCCCCATGCCCCGGATTTGAATTTTCTGGAGCACGTCCTGGCGCCCTACACGCAGGAATTCCTGACGAATTTTGCCGTGAGTCTCGTCGCGATGCCCGTCGGCGCACTCATCGGGAAGGGGTTGAGCATGGCTGTCCAAAAGTCCGGATTCGTTCAAAAGATGGAACAATTGATTGTCAGCCGTGCGCCCATCATCAGCAAGATCACTCAAAAAATGGCTGTTGTCCGGCAGCTTGGAGCCGAACTCCATGGAGAACTCCCGCCGTGGGCGTCGCAGTTCAGCCACGGCGTGGGCACGGGGCTTCGTGATCAACTGGTCCTTCAACCGTCCGCGGAACATGCCTTGGAACACATGGACGGCAGCCTCGGCCCGCTTGCGATGGTCCTCGTCGCGGCAGTGTGCCACTTCAAGCCGAGAGCCGGAGTGAGAGCCAGTGGCGCGCCCCATGCGACATCCGTCCCCACCGAATTCACGTACCAGACGCGCGGCATGGGTCCGCGCGAGGCGGCGCTCAAAGCAAGGGTGGAGTTAGAATCTCAGGGCTTCATGGTTACGGATGAGAGCAATGGTTCGCTCCACGCTTGGTCATCGGAAGGGGAAATCGTGGTGCACCCGGAGGGGGTGAAAATTCCGGAAGCTGCGGGAAAGGAGGAGACAGCGCCGAAGAAAGCAGCCGCTACGAAGATCAATGTTCAGAGGAATTCCAAGATTGCCACTGGCAAAAATACTCTTCCCGTTCCAGAGACGAAACAATCCGCCCCCGAGCTCATCCATCAACGGCACCCCGAGATCGCCAAGCTCATGGAGTACGTCTCCGCGCTCGAGCGGCAACCCGGCCAGAATGGAGCGGTTCTCTCGCATCCCGCGGATTTTGCGGGAGAAGCGCGCGCGATCATCGAAACGCGCAGCATCGATACGTGGGTGCAGCGCGGCAATCATCCGGCGATCGTTTCCGTCATCTTCGAACGCCAGGATCTGGCGAGCCGGCTGCGCACCGCGAAGCAAGATCTCGAGCGCGCGGGGGCGGGCAGCACGCCCGAGTACGCACACGTGAAGGAGGCGTACGACCGCAACCAGGATCGGCTGGGCGAACTGCGCATGTACCGGCAGCTTGCCGAACACGTGCGGGACGGAGCGCAGTTCATCGAGGCCATCAGTCAGAAGGATTTCAACCAGCTCTATCCGCAGGGCGACAACGGGGTGAATCCCCACCGCGAAGACATTCCCGTGTTCCACTTCCGCGCGCCGGACGCCCCCCCTCCCGGCATCAATTCGTATCATCAGGCCCGCGCGTACGGCGTCAGCGAGAATCCGATCGTGTCCGGCCCGCGCGGATCGTACTTCGCGCCCGCCGGCAAAGCCGCGATCACCGACGCCTACGCCACCCGCGCCTTCACCGACGTGCATGCCACGCCGTTCAACGCCGATCTCTCGCGCCCGGATGCGGCGGGCCACAACCCCGCCGACCGGTTCAAGCGCGTGACGTTTGCGGGTATTCCAAACGATGACCCGAAAAAGAGCCTCCCCGGCCGCGACTTCTACCTCTCCGCCATCGCGCCGACCAAGGGCGAGAACGGACTCGTGCTCGTCGGTCCCAACAAAGAACGCATCTATTCGGACAAGGGAGAAGCTCCAGCCGGCCGCCTGCAGACGGTCACCCCCGCCGAAGCGTTCACGCTCGACCCCAAGGGTGAGCCGCTCTTCCGCACGGATTGGACGGACGGGAAGCCGGTGCGCAATCCCGTCATGATCAATGGGGAGCACGCGCGCGGATTCATGCGCGATCAGGGGCGGATCGGGGACGAATACACGCTGCGCGACGTGAAGGCCGCCAAAGATCTGCCGGCAACGCTCGGCGAGCGGTACCGGCGCAGCGCCGCGGACGCGCAGAAACTCATCGCGGATCGCGTCTCGACGCCGCTCTTCGGTTCTCTTCCGGCGAGTGATCACCAGCAACGCTGGCACGAAGTGGCCAAAGAGGTGCTGCGGCGGGAGCGGTCGGCGCTTGCTGCCGCGCAGCGCGCGGGGGATGCGGAGGCAAAGCTCGTCGTGGAGAAGAATTTCAAGATTCTCCGCGATGAACTGACAAGCGAGCGCCTGCTGCCCCCTCTTGTGCGAGGTAAGCCCCTCACGCTCGAGCAGATGGTCTCGGCGACCGATACCGGCGCCATCGTGCACAACGTGAGCAGTCTGAAGGAAGGCTTGAATACCGTTCGCGATCAGCGCCGCCGGATGGTCAGCGACCGCATGCAGGAGCTCCCTGTCAACGATCCAGAGCGCTACGCCCTCGCCGAGCGACTTCTGCGCGACGAAGAACGCATCGCGCCGGACCAGCCTCTGCCCGGACGAGAAAAATCCAAAGGGAAAGATGAGAGATTCGTGCTCGACTGGAGCTCCGGGGGTCAAGTGGATCGCGCGATTCGCAAGGCGCACGAGATCGGAGACGCGGAGCAGAAGAAAGGTCTCAAGCCCTTCACGGAGGCGCAGCTGCACGAAAAGATGCGCATCCTCGTGTGGGAGGGAAACCTGACGATCGAACAGGCGAATGCGCTGATGCGGGCGGGGGTGGCGGGGTTGGAGAGATCATTTGGTCCAGAAGCGTTGCGAGAGGGCCATGAATACCGCATTCAGCGAAGTCCTGAAAGCGGAGGTGCTCTTGAATCAGGATGGAAATATGAAGGTCCTGATCAGGATCCTGGACGAGAGAATTGTTACGTGTTTCACAAAGATGGTGAACGTCGGTCTTTCCCGATGGCACGGGTTCTCCCAGGGCCAGAGAATTTGCAGCGAGCGCGAAGGAATCTCACCGGAAAGCAGATTGACCTGCCATCGCGTCTCGCACTCGCAAAGGAAGTAATTGGCAAAGACCTCACGTCCGCTCAAGCGGAATGCGTTCGCAGCGGAGGAAAAAACGAGAACACGGTATTTTCGGAAGAAGAATCAGCCGATCTCCATACCGCAAGAATCCTTTCCAATTTCCTCGACGACACTGTGGTAGCCGTTTTGAAAACATATCCAGAACTGCAGGCAGTTGATTTTGTGCGCAGAACGACAAAACAGGATGCCGTTCTGAAACATACTGGCGGATATTTTAACCCTCATGCAGAACCGCCGACCGTGACCATGGTGATTGGCAATGATCAGCACTATCGAGATATTCTCAAAAATCGAAAAGAATCCGTTCAATGTATCGCGGACAAACTCGGCATTCCTATTGAGAAAATGACACCGGGGCTTCTTTGCCAATTTATTACCCTGCATGAATGGGGACATGCCCATGAATTCGTAACGAAATTTCAAAAAGGAAAGAGCATTGAGGAAGCTCGTCGATTCGATCGAGACAAAAGAAATACTGCAATGGCGACGCTGCCTATTCCCGGAATAGATCCGGCAAAATTTTTGAATATGAAAGAAGAAAAAGTTCCAGGCTTTGCTCATGCGTTGGAGCGTCAAATCAGACAAACCCCCGGCCTTCTCAACCGACTCAGGAAAG
Organism: Candidatus Peregrinibacteria bacterium; assembly: GCA_016201685.1. Lineage (GTDB taxonomy): Bacteria > Patescibacteriota > Gracilibacteria > Peribacterales > Peribacteraceae > JACOTD01. The sequence continues at coordinate 8,412 of JACQCJ010000068.1, forward strand.
AGGGAGTTGCTGATGCCACCGGACGTATTGAGTACGATGCTCTCAATAGATTGCAAAATCGCCGATACCGGGCTCTCCCTAGTGAAGCGTATGCCGATGATTTCGCTGTCAGAATTTTAAAACAAAACCCGACTCACTTGCAACAGTCAGACCCTCCTCTCTATTCTCCTTTGACACACTGATCGTGACGCCGCTTTCCCCTTGTGCGCGGAATCGTCTCAAAATGATACAATTAGGGAGAAAATATGATACAATAGAGGCATGTCCATTACGCGTCGTCAGCAGGCCATCCTCGATGTGCTCCATCGCACAAGCGACGGCGCCGCCACACGGGATATTCTTCTCGCACTCGCGCAGTCGACAGATCGCATCTCCCGTGTGACGGTCATCCGCGATCTCGGCGTTCTCGTTGCGGGAGGATTTGTGCGCCGAACGGGCAAGGGGCGAAACGTCCGTTATCGGGAAAAACTCGCAAACACTTCGTTGCGGCACGTCGATCCGGAGGCGTACTTCTCCGTCGACGATGCAGAGCGCCCGCTCGTGCACCCCACGTATCATTCCAGCGCTCTCGATGCGTTCTCCGGCGCATTCACAAAAAAGGAACGCGAGCAGATCACGGCCCTGAATGATGCCTACCGACGGCGGTTGCGCGCATTGCCTCTGGCGATCATCCGGAAAGAGACGGAGCGTTTCACGACCGAATTTTCCTGGAAGTCATCGCGAATCGAGGGGAATACCTATTCCCTGCTCGATACAGAAATGCTCCTCAAAGAACAGAAGGAAGCGCAGGGGCATACCCATCAAGAAGCGCAGATGATCCTCAATCACAAGACCGCACTCGATTTCATTTTTTCCCATCCCGGCGATTACTCCTCACTCAAGCGCCGCACGATCGAACAGCTCCACGCGCTCATCATGAAGGAGTTGGGCGTGGCGAAAGGACTCCGCGGAGCTCCGGTTGGCATTCTTGGCACATCCTATCGGCCGATGGGATTGCGTTCGCAGCTTCATGAGGCATTGGGAGAGACCGTGATGCGGATCAACGCCGAACCGTGGGTGCCCGCCAAAGCGCTGATCGCGCTCCTCATGATCGCCTACATTCAACCGTTCGAAGACGGGAACAAGCGCACCGCGCGCCTGCTTGGCAACGCCCTGCTCATTGCCGGTCGTTTCTGCCCGCTCTCCTTCCGCAGCATCGACGAGAAGGAATACAAGAAAGCGGTGATCCTCTTCTACGAGCAGCACAACATCGCGTATTTCAAGAACCTCTTCCTCGAACAATTCGTGTATGCCGCACGGCAGTACTTTCAGGCAGGAAATCCTGCCATTTCATGACATTGATCTGTCCCGGAAACGGAGATCCGGAGTATTCTATCGTCATGCACAATTGGGACTACGATCTCACCGCCATGCAGGCGGGGCCGGAGGCCGAGCGATGGATGCTCGAGCGGATGATCCTGTACGGTCTCGACGGTCGGCGTATCCCGTTGGAACTTCTGCGAAAGCACTGGGCGTATCTCCAGGGCAGAACGACTATTCCTCCGGAACGCTTGCACTTTCTGAATCTTTTTCTCTGATGGAACAAGCCGATATTCTCACGAGGCGGCAGCAGGCCTTCCTTCGGCGCATCGCGCGGGAGCCGGACATCGCGCGCGAGTATGTCCTCAGCGGCGGCACGGCCCTCGCGGCGTTCCATCTCCGCCATCGTCGCTCCGATGATCTGGACTTGTTCACCCGGCAACATGTGGATCTCGATCGCATGATTGCATTCATGGAGGCATGCCGCACCGAACTCAACGGAGAAAAACTCGGCTGGCAGAAGCTCTATGACCGTCGCATTTTCGTTTTGCAATTCTTCGGAGGAGAGGAGCTGAAGGTGGAATTCACGCGGTATCCGTACGCGCATCTTGAACAACCGACGCTCCAAGACGGCATTCTTGTTGCGAGTGTGCGCGATATTGCCGCGGGAAAGCTGACGGCGATTCTCGATCGCAATGAACCGAAGGACTATTACGATCTTTACTTTCTGCTCATCGGCGGCCATACCACATTACAAGCGATGCTCAGAGACGTGGAGGCAAAATTCAAACGCGTCATCGACCCGCTCCATCTGGGGTCGCAATTGGAGTGCGGGACGCGCCTCGTTGCCATTCCCCACCTCCGCAGGCCCGTTGCGAAGGAGGACGTGCAACGGTTCTTCAGAGATCTCGCGAAAAGTCTGCGGAGCGACATCGTGGAGGAATGACCGTCTGCGGTCCGAGCATTCCCTTTCCTTACCTCGACACGCTGATCGTGATGCCGTTCTCCGCCCTGTGCGCGGTGACGGTAACCCGAGAAGTGGTCGTATCTTTTGAGATCAGATAGCCGGTGAAGCCGGAACTTGTGAGTTGCTGCGGATCGGTGGGAATGCTCACGAGGTATGTGCCCGAGAGCATGCCGAGGCTGGCGCAGGCGGGCATGTACACGCCCATCTTACAGATGGGCGTGACCGTTGTCGTGATCGTTGAGGGGATGCCGTTCTTGTCGATCGCGTACTGGTAGACGCCGTTGATGATCGCGTGGATGTTCGCTTGGCGTTGGGCATTGCGGGAGCCGGCGAGCTGCCTAGTCGGGTTGATGGCTACGATCACGACCGATGCGAGAATGGCGATGATACCGATGACGAGCAGGAGCTCGATGAGGGTGAATCCCGCATGGACGGCGAATACGTGGAAAACATGCCGACCGAAGCCCGCGGGGATCAGGCCGGCTTTCCTCGAACGGTTCGACCGGAGTTTTTCAGTCAGGGAAAACAGCATGGGAAATGACAAGAGGGCGCTACGGGCCTCTACAGTATGAGAATTCCGTACCTGTGGGAAGAAATTACCATTGACCTCTCTCGCAGCAAGTGATCCTGCACACGTGGTCGAGAGGTTTTTCTCCGTGAGCGGAGATCATGAAAGAGAAGCAGCGTGCGGAATTTTCGTGCTGCAGCCTGCCACTCGTTGTGCAGCGCCTCAGTGGAAATCTATTTTCATACTTCATCCCACCGAACGTACGTCGGTACGGGCGGGCCTAGCCTCTCCCCTTTCTGAGGGGGAGAGGGGGATGACGTCTCAGGAATATTCGGATTTCGGATTCGGTTTGATATAGTTCTCTTTGCCTCATGCTTTTTCATTCATTCTCGTTTCTCTTCGTCTTTCTGCCGCTGGCAGTAATGGGCTTCTTTACGACGGCTCATATTGGAGGCAGGCGGATAGCGATCCTCTGGCTTATTGCAGCATCGCTCTTCTTTTACGCATGGTGGAATCCCGTTTACATCCTCCTGCTCTTTGTATCAATCATCACAAATTATCTATTGGGGGTCTTTCTTCAGGCAAGAGAAAGGCACAGGAAGTCCATTCTGTTTGCAGGGATCTCGTTCAACCTGCTCCTTCTCGGTTATTTCAAGTACGCGAATTTTTTCGTCGACACGCTCGATGCGCTCACGGGTATCGGGTGGAATCTGAGCCACATCGTCCTGCCGCTTGGCATCTCCTTTTTCACGTTCCAGAAGATCGCCTACCTCGTCGACATCTACCAGAGAAAAACGGTGCCGGCGGGTTTTCTCGATTACTGCCTCTTCGTCGCGTTCTTCCCCCAGCTGATCGCGGGGCCGATCGTGCATCATGCGGAGATGATTCCGCAGTTCAAGAATCCGCAAATGCTGCGGTTCTCAAGCGAGAACATCGCCGTCGGTCTGACGATCCTGCTTGCCGGCCTCGCGAAGAAAGTGATCTTTGCCGACACGATCGCCGCGTTCGCCACGCCCGTGTTTGCCGCATCCGCCCGCGGGGCGACCATCGCGTTTCCGGAAGCCTGGGGCGCCGCGCTCGCCTACACGCTGCAACTCTACTTCGATTTTTCCGGATACACCGACATGGCCATCGGCTCGGCGCGTCTCTTTGGCCTCCATCTTCCTTCTAATTTCAACGCGCCGTACGTTTCCGTGTCCATTGTCGACTTCTGGCGACGATGGCATATCACCCTCTCGCGCTTTCTCCGGCAGTATGTGTATGTCCCTCTCGGCGGTAATCGGAAGGGCCGTGTACGCACATGCATCAATCTCTTCGTGACGCTGCTTGTGGGAGGTGTCTGGCATGGAGCAGGCTGGACGTTTGTCGTGTGGGGGGCGCTTCATGGCACGTATCTGGTCATCAATCACGCCTGGAGTGGTTTTCGCAAATCCCTCGGTCATGCCAAGACTGCCCCTTCCTTCCTCGGTACACTCGCCGGTCGCACTCTCACGTTTCTTGCCATTGTGTGCGGCTGGGTTCTCTTCCGCGCAGAAAATCTCGCATCCGCCGGCAGCATGCTATTGAGTATGAGCGGGATGCGGACCGGTCTTTGGAACGAGCTCATCATCCCGGGTGCCGAATGGAGGATCGGCGCGGCATGTATCGTCTTTCTCCTCTTGGTCGTCTGGTGTGCGCCCACGCTGCAGCAGTGGATGTGCGCGTACTATCCTGCGTTCGACGAACAGGCATCGGAGCAGACAGGATTCCTGCAGGGATTCTGCTGGTCCCCCACGCCAATCTTCGCACTGGCTCTGGCGATCGTGACCATCCTCTCTCTTACATTCCTCACCCACCATGCGCAGAGTGAATTCCTGTACTTCCAATTCTGATGTTCAAATTCTACTGTTTCCACTTCCTGTTTTTTCTCGCCCTTCTGATCAGTCCGAACATCCTCTTTCTGTACCGGTCAGGGGAACTGTCGTCATTGCCGTCCGTGACGGCGCTTCAGCAGGCGAGTGGCGCGGTATGCCTCTACGGCACTGCACTCCATAACGATGATTTCGCCTACAAGCTGGAGAGCTACAGTCATCTGCAGCCAGACATTGTGGCGCTCGGGTCCTCTCGTCTTCTCGTCCTTCGGTCACGCCTCTTCCAACACGCTTTCTACAACGCCGCATCGGGAACGGTCTCTTCTCTTGAGCGCGAGAGGCAAATGCTCGATGCGATCCTCAGAATGCATGCGCCGAAACATCTGCTCCTCGGCGTGGATTTCTGGTGGTTTTTGCCGACAACGAGCCGTGATCTTGCCGTCCCTTTTGTCCGTTTTGCCACCTCACACCCATTCCGGCCCTTCGTCTGGTTGATGCAAAAAAAAGTGCCGCTTTCCACCTACGTCTCAACGATCATCAGCGGCATCCCCTCCGGGATGTGCCGGTTCGGAGTCGAAGCCCTGGTGAACGCCAGGGGTTTTGCCCCGGATGGATCGTATTACTACACCAGTCTCATCACGGGGCCGAAGCCCAACACAGACGCGTTCGATGCCATACGGAAGGATATCCAACAGGGAGTTTGGTATTTTCAGCATGCCCAGCATCCGGATGAAACGCGCTGGCAGGCACTTCTGTCGCTCCTGGAAGAGCTCCGTGTGCGCGGAGTCGACGTCACCCTCATTCTGCCGCCGCTTGCGCCCGCGGCGTTGAAAGCGATGCAGTCGGTTCCGGCGCGGTATGCCTATGTGCAGGAATTGCGTGACCGCATCCATGCACTCCCCGTCGCGTCCATCGATGCGACCGACCCTGCTTCCATTGCTGCGTCCGACTGTGAATTCATTGACGCGGTGCACATGGGCGATGTCGCGGCCGCGCGAGTGCTCAAGAATGCCGAAAAAATTCCTGCGCTCCTGTCGTCTCTCAATACCCAAGCCATTGACTCGTCCATCAACGATGCAGCAGGTCTGGCAATGATGCCGGATGCACGTCTCACCGCACTTCCGGAAACTGATTTTTTGGCGATAGGATGCCAAAAAGTAATTCGAAGCCGCATTGGAGACCGAAGGGACGAAGTTCAATGGAGCCGCCCTCGGGAATTGAACCCGAGACCCTCTCCTTACCATGGAGATGCTCTACCTCTGAGCTAGGGCGGCACACAATGCACAACGGACGATTGTCGAAATCGCGAGCGACTCGATTGTCGATTGTCGATTGTCCATTGTCAATTTTCTGATTCATTCCTGTTCTGCGCCACGTGCTCCAACACATCCTGCAGCAAGACCAGGTCTGCCTTTCCCATGATTTCTCTCATTCCCCCCCACATCGTGTGGCAATTACATCCGCGATCGCGTCCGGATCTCCGGCCTTGCACAGCATCACGAGCGGGTGATCGGCGAATCTCTCCCGGATCGCCGGGGAATCTTCCGTCAGCACGGGGACGCCGCACGCCACCGCATCGATCACCTTGTGGGGGATCACGCGTTGCGCCTTGGCCGATTTGCTGAAGATCCCAAGACACAAGTCTGCGCTGTGAATCATCGCCGGCAATTCTTCGAGCGGTATGAAAGCGCGAGTCGTAACGTTCTTGAGACCGGCGTTTTCGACGAGACCGGCGAACTTCTTCGAGCCAATGAGCGTGAAGTGGACGGGGGCGTTTCGATCTTGGAGAATCTTGGCCGCGGCGAGGATGTGCTCGATGCCCTGGAGAGGGATGTTGGTGCCGTAGAAGAACACATGGAAGTTTCTGGTTTCTGGTTTCTGGTTTCTGGTTTTCTGGATTGTCGGAGTGAAGAGGTCCGATCGGGCTTCGAGGTAGATGACGCGGATCCGATTCGGTTTCAGATGGAAGCGCCTGAGGAAGAATTGACGGTGCGCTTCAGTGTCGATGAAGATTTCATCCGCGAGATGACAACTGATCCAGTCGATGAGGAAGAGGAGCCAGGCGAAGGGACTCCAAGGCGAGACGAGCTGCCGGTCGGTCACATTCGTGTCGTGGAGGGAAAGAAAGGCATCGAAGAGCAGGCGACGTCGAGGAACGCGGGTGAGAATCCATCCGAGCGGCATCAGGAAGTGCCCGGGGAAGGGGATGAGCACGGCATCCGCTCCGTTCTTCTTTTGCTTCCACTGATGAAGGAGATCGCGGCATTTTGGCAGTAATCCCTCTGCGCTCGTATGGCATTCGATGATCGCATATCCCCCGCGCTCCAATTGCGCACACACGCTGCGGTGGCGGGGCGACGCCTGATCGTGATAGCCGAAGGCGAGAGTTCTGAGCGTCATGTGGTTGTCGTTCTCTCTGAGTCTATCGGTGATTCGATGACTCGTTTATCGTTTTTCGTTTCTCGCATCGAACAACCGAAACAAAAAACGAGTAATCGATCGGTAGGCTATGCTACCGCAATGCGCGTTACGTACGTCGCCCACACCCGCTTCCCCACCGAGAAGGCCCACGGCTTCCAGATCGCGAGTATCTGCGGCGCGCTGGCGCACCTCAGTCACGCGGTCACCCTCCTCACGCCCAAAGTCGCGAATGGCATCACGCACGATGCGTTCGACTACTACGGGATCGAGCGAAACTTCGAGGTTCAGCAACTCCCCAGCTTCGATGCGCTTTCATCGTCACTCGTTCCCGGTTCTCTCGCGTTCCTCGTCTCGATGGCCTCGTACCGTCGCAGACTTCGCGAGTATCTCTCTCGCCATCGATCCGATCTCTTCTATGCCCGTTCGCCGTCGGTTCTGCCGCCGCTCCTCGCGAGCGGGATTCCCGTCATCCTCGAGCTGCATACGCTGCCACGGAGATCGAAGCGGCGCTTCGTAGCGCTCTGCAATCGCTGCGTGCGCGTCGTCTGTCTCACCTCCCCCATGCGGGACGCTCTCGTCTCTTGGGGGGTCGATCCTTCGAAGATGATTGTCGAAGCCGATGCCGTGGATCTCTCGCGATTCGAGCATCTTCCTTCGATGGATGAGGCGAAGGAGGAATGGGATCTTCCATGCGATGTTCCCATCATCGGCTACGTCGGATCGCTCGTGACGCAGGAGAAAATCGAGAAGGGTGTGCGCGAACTCCTCGATGCGTGTGCGATTCTTCATGACCGAGATCGACGGTTTCGCCTCTGGATCGTCGGCGGACCGAATTCGGCGATTGATCGATTGAAACAGCATGCGGTCACGCAAGGTCTCGAACATTGCGCGCGCTTCGAAGGATCGATTTCTGCAACGCGCGTTCCCTCGGCTCTCGCCGCGTGCGACATCTGCGTTTATCCTGCGCCACAATCCTCGCATCCGTATTTTCAGCGCGACACGTCTCCGCTCAAGATGTTCGAATACCTCGCCGCGCGCCGTCCCATCGTCAGCGCCGATCTCCCGCCGCTTCGCGACATCGTCGACGAGGACATCGTCCGGTTCTGCCGCCCCGGCGATCCCCAGTCACTCGCCCACGCGATCATCGACGTCCTCGATCATCCGTCCGAAGCTTCCATGCGAGTCCAATCCGGTTGGGAAGTGGTCCAGCACCACTCGTGGGAGGAGAGGATGGAGCGGGTGTGGGATCAATTGCAATGTAGGAGTGAGGAATTTCTTGACAATCGATAAGCATGCAAGGGAGGATGCTTCTCCTATGGCTGACACTTCCCCGGATGAACCCCCCAAGATCGATTCGCCCGAGCAGCCGGTTCAAAGGCAGCCGATCCAACTTTCTTTGAACACCAACAGAGCAGGTCCGCTCAAGGTGCTGGGAGCGATTGTCGCGCTCTTTGCCGCGTACGGGCTCGGGAAGATGCAAGAACGTCGCGATTCTCAGCATGCAAGAGCGACGTTCGAGATTGTGCGAAAGAGCGTCTCGGATCAAGTGCTCGAGAAGATCAAAGAGGTGAGTGAACGCCAAGCCAGTCCGCAAGAAACGATTGCTCAAAAGAGATTCATCGGCGAATTGGTGATCTGCAGTTTACGGAATGACAAGAGAGCCCAAGAGCTCGCGCCGTGAAGTTTCACGGGATTACTTCTGATTCGTTGTGGCTTATCCGTTCTTCATCTTCAACATCAGAATGAACGCGGCCATCAGAAAAGTAATGCTGCTCATGATGACCAATGAAGCACTTTGTATTTCCACGCCATAGACGATCCACAGGATCTGCCCGGAGAGGTTGATCAGCGTCCACGAGAGTGCAATGTCCTTCGTCGATCGTGTCCTCCACGATTTGATCACCTGCGGCAGCAACGAGATGGCAACCAACGATCCGGCGATGAAACCGATGAGTTCCATGACATCTCGAGCATAACCTCTTTGCTACTTCTGCTGCGAGCATTTTCAAAGCGTGACATTTTGTCACCTCTTGCTAGAGTTCTCACATGGAACAGATTGTCACCATTACAAAGGGCCCCCTTGCCTACGCCCTCTTCTTCCCCGCCGATCTGCCGGTGAAGGACGTGCAGTTCCTCACGCAGCAGACGGATGATTTCCAAGTCGGAATTATGGAACGTCCTGCAGGCTACGAAGTAAAAGCACATCAGCATCCTCCGGTGGAACGGCATCTGACCTCCACAAGCGAATTCCTGTACATCGAGAAAGGGAAAGTCGAAGTGACGGTCTTCGACGAAGAATGGAACGAATTCGGCTGTCAGACTCTCGCATCGCGCTGCTTCCTCCTCTTCCTGCGGGGCGGACATCAGCTTCGAATGCTCGAGCCGACGCGCATGATTGAGGTGAAACAGGGGCCGTATCCGGGCGATGGGAGCGCCAAGGTTTTTCGAGAGTCATGAGAGCTTCAGAGAGGTATTTGGTATGTCGTATATGGTATTGCGCATACCACATACCAAATACTACATACGATATACTCGTCCCATGCCCATTCCCGTCAACGAGCCCGTCATCACCGCGGAGGCGAAGAAGTACGTGAACGAAGCGCTCGACGCGGGCTGGATCTCGTCGGCGGGAAAGTACATCGGATTGTTTGAGAAGGAATTCGCGAACTTCCTCGGTGTGAAGCACGCGATCACCGCCTCGAACGGGACTGCAGCGCTTCATCTCGCGCTCCTGGCACTGGGAATGAAAGAAGGAGATGAGGTGATCGTCCCCGCGTTCACGATGATCGCGAGCGTGGATGCCATTCTCTACACCGGCGCCACTCCCGTGTTCGTGGACGCCGATCCGGAGACGTTCAACATCGATGTGACGCACATCGAGGCGAAGATGACAGCGCGAACGAAGGCCGTCATGCCCGTGCACCTGTACGGCCACAGCGCGGATATGGATCCGATCCTCGCGCTCGCCAAGAAGCACAATGTGAGGATCATCGAAGATGCGGCAGAAGCGCACGGCGCTCGTTACAAGAGCAGACTCTGTGGTTCGATGGGCACGATCAACTGCTTCAGTTTCTATGGCAATAAGATCATCACGACGGGGGAGGGCGGCATGGTCGTGACGGATGACGATGTGCTCGCCGCGCGCACGCGCGCCCTCAAAGACCTTGCACACGTCCCGGGGCGGCGATTCTGGCACGAAGAAGTCGGCTACAACTACCGCATGACGAACCTCCAGGCGGCGTGCGGACTCGGTCAACTGGAACATGTTCAGGATTTTCTCAAGACGAAGAAATGGATGGCAGAAGCGTACGCGAAAGGTCTTTCTGGTGTTCGAGGATTGCGACTTCCCATCACGAAGTCCTATGCCGAGAATGTCCATTGGATGTACGCGGTCGTGGTCGAGAATGATTGTGCGCTCTCGCGCGATGAACTTTGCAAGCGATTGGCGGAACACGGCATCGATACGCGACCCTTCTTCTTCTCCGCGCCCTCCATGCCGTTCCTCTCGGGCTTCGCGCAGGGGGAATCTTTCCCTGTCGCAGAAGATCTCTCACAGCGCGGGTTCTACCTCCCTTCCGGCCTCGCGCTCACCTCGGATCAACTCGATGCCGTCTGCAGCGCCGCTCATTCGATCCTCGATGCCGCATAATATCCGCCTCGTTTCGGTTGTTCTCCCCACCTACGACGAGCGGGAGAACATCGTCCCTCTCCTCGAGGCGATCCATCGAGTCGTTCGAGAGCCCCACGAGATCATCGTCGTGGATGACAATTCTCCCGACGGCACATCGAAGGCCGTCTCGGATTTCATCCGCGGTCATGGCGCCTCCTTCGTCCGGCTCGAGACGCGACTCTCCGATCGCGGCCTCACCAAGAGCATCCGCCGCGGGATCGAGCTCGCCAAGGGCGATACCGTCGTGTGGATGGACTGCGACTTCTCCATGCCGCCGGAGAAGCTCCCCGAGCTCCTCGCGAAGGTCGAACAAGGAATCATGATCGCGGTCGGCTCGCGCTTCGTCGCGGGCGGCAGCACCAAAGACTTCGACGCCGGCGGCGGAAAACAGGAATCCATGCTCGTGATCCAGCTCAGCCGTTTCCTCAACTGGCTCACTCGCGTCACGCTCATCCGCACCTTCCACGATTACACGAGCGGCTTCATCGCCGTGCGCAGAGAAGTGCTCGAGAGCATTCCTCTCCGGGGAGACTACGGCGAATACTTCATGGATTTCATCGTCCGGGCGTCGCTGCGGGGATACACCTTCGTGGAAATTCCCTACGCGTGCATCCCGCGGCGGGCGGGGGAGACGAAGACGGGGGGGAGTCTGCGGATGATTTTCCGTCGCGGGATCAAATACCTCGTCGTGCTTGGGCGGTTGTGGATGCTGAAGCTTGGAATTTTGTGTGGGAGAGGAAAGGGGAGATGAGGTCAACGAGAACAAACGACCAAAGCAACGCATCACTCCCGTATCAACTTCTCATGCTTGAGCATGTCCGCGATGATCGCTGCCGCCTCTCCTGTGGTCTTGGCGCTCGGGTGGACCGTATCCCAGCCGAGCGTTTCCGCCTGATTGCCGAACACTTCGTAGAGATCGAGCACGCGGAAGCCATGCGCTTCGGCGAGCGCACGCACCTTCGGACGGAACGGAAAGTGCAGTTCCTTCTCCGGCCAGAGAACGAAGAGCCGGGGAAGATGACGGGGGAGGAGGGCCACCAGACGATCGAGCGTCTTTGCGTATGACTGGAAATTCTCCGGCTTGGTCGTATCCGAGAAAACGTCCTGTCGAAACGCCACTTCCTGTTGCTGCAGATTGTGCTGTTCCTCCCGCGCGCTCACGAACTTCCTCACCGCCCGGTAGAAGGCGCTGTGGAGATCGAGCCAGCATTTGCCCGGGATGAAGGAGAGGATGCCGGTTTCGATGGGGTGGCAGACTGGAGGGCCCTCAAGGTCCTTCGAACCACGGGGAACGATGTTCCCGCGCGCATCGATCACCCCGGGCACCAGATCCCGCAGATCGTTGAAGTAGAAAATGATCACGAGGGTCGAGGGATGCAGCTTGGCGATCTTCTGCGCGTATGTCGCTGTTTCCTGTCGCAGGTTGTAGCCGGGAACGCCGGAATTCAGGACGTTCTCCTTCCCGCCCAGCAGATCGGAGAGGCGCGAGGCGATCGTCTGGTCGTCCTCGAGTCCGTACCCGAACGCGATGGAATCGCCCAAGATCGCGATCGTCTTCTTGGCGGGATCGAGCTCTGGCGAGCGGAACCCTTGGCTGTTTGTGGTCACCGTGGACCGGTACGCGCTCGCGTGCAGCAGGGGTTTCAGCTCATAGCCGATCTCCGGATTCTCGCTGCTGCGGTAAATCTGAGGCGGCACGGGATGTCCCGCTTCGATGCCCGTTCCGCGCAGCGTGATCTCGCCGAGCGCGAAGAAGACGAGGACCGTCCCGATCATGAGGCCGGTATTGATCACGATATTCCGCATGCGAACGCTCGCATTCTAGAGCATTCTCAACATTCTCACGACATGCGCAGAGCTTCCTGCGTGTCCGGATGAAGGAATGCCGAGGATCGACGCGGGAACGTTCGAGAGTTTGTTCCGGGCGGCGGAGCTTGTCAGGAGCACACGGAATCATTCTTGACACAGGAGGCAAAAAGACTACCATGGAGATATGGAAGAGAACCCTCAACAGAAAGAAAAGGCAACGATGCAAGATGTGTTTGCAAAAATGCAAACGCTCGGCATTGAAGGCTGGTCTTCAACAGGAAAGTTCACTCCCGATGATCACATGGGGCATTTAGCTGTTATCGAAGCGCTCATGAGTGCAAGGCGAAGCGCTGCCCGGCAGCTTTCTGGTGGACATACAGGTGACGTATAGCCCTGATGAAAGGTCTCATTTGAGTGAGACAAGCAATGCTTCATACACCTCCCCATACCTCTCCGCAATTTCCTTCCAATCATACCGCTGCGCATTCGTTCGTCCTGCTTCGGTGAGGCGTGTGCGAAGTGAAGCATCGTCGAGGAGCGCTCGGAGGTGGGCGGCGGCCACGGGTGGATCGTCGGGTGCGACGAGGATGCCCGTTTCGTTGTCGTGGATGATCTCCGGAATGCCGCCGACTCTCGTCGCGAGCACGGCACAGCCCGCGGCCTGCGCCTCCAGGAAAACGTTCCCGAGCGCCTCGCTGCGCGAGAGTCCGCAGAAGATTTCCGCCTGGGCGAATTCCGCGTACACGGCGGGAATGGCGATGTAACCGAGGAACCGTACACGGTTCAGGATGCCAAGTTCGCACGCGAGAAATTCGAGAGTACAACGCTGCGATCCGTCACCGACGATGTGTAGGTCCGTCTCTTCTCCAGAATGTGATTGAGGCAATCGCATGAGCATGGCAAACGCGCGCAAGAGGGTATCAACGCCTTTCATCGGTTCGAGACGCCCGACGTACAGAATTCTTCCTTTTCGCTTGGGATAGCGACTGCATGCCTCTTGAATCAATGCCAATGAGACCCCGTTGGGGATGAGCGTGACGTCATTGCGACCGTACTGTTTGGCGCGGCGGATGAGCGCTTCGCTGATGGCCGTGATCGCGCGGGGGGATCGATGAATGGGACTGAGGAGGAAGCGCGCATTCGTGCTTTGGAGCGTGAGGAGGCGCCTGGCCCCGGGGACGATCCATCGGCAAAGAATGAGCGCGAGTCCGGCGTACGATTCCAGGACAGCGTGCACGATCCGCGGACGGAAGCGCCGGGCGGCGAACGGCGCAAGCAGCGGGAAGAGCAAAGAATCGAATCGGCATCCAAGCCCGATGCGGACGAGGAGCACGCCGCCGGGGAGGCGGTCGCGCTTCGGCAAGGCGCGTTGCAACCGAGCCGTGAGGATGATCATATCGAAGCGCGGCTGCAATTCGCGAGCGACTTCTTCACTGCACGCTTCGGCGCCGCTGCGAAACGGCGTGGCGAAGGTGGAGAGAATGACGATGCGGGGACGTGAATGTGCAATGGACCCTTCGGTGAAACTCAGGATAGGCAATGGACAATGGACAATGAAATACAAGCGCGGGAAGGCTTTCCTCTTCCAAAATTGTCAATTGTCCGCCGTCCATTGTCAATTTTTCAGGACTTCCTCAAAAAGTCTGCGGTATTGTTCTCCGACAACTGTCCAGCTGAACTGCTTCTCGATTCGCGCGCGGGCGGCATTCCCGAGCGCACGCCGCTTGGCGGGGTCCTCGATCAAGCGGCGCAGATGCGATCGCAGCGCCTCGCGATCGCCGGGAGGGAACAGAAAACCAGAGATTCCGTTCTGGATCAGAAATGTATTTCCTCCGACATCGCTCGCGATGCACGCGCACCCGCTCGCCATGGCTTCCATGAGAGCATTGCTCAATCCTTCGCTGTGGCTGGAGAGGACGAAGATATCCGTCGTTGCGAGAAGAGCGGGGACATCATCGCGCAGGCCCGTGAAGACGACATCGTGACGGTAACGCTCAACGAGGGGATGGTCCTCCGGGTGCCACCCGACGACTTGGATCTTCAACGGAGGATGCGTAGGCAGAAGCGGCGCGGCCGCGGCAAGAAAATCATCGACGCCTTTCACGGATTCCAAGCGCCCAATGTACGTCACGACAATCCCATTCTTCTCCTTGCCACTTGTCTCCTGACTATTGAAATTTTCTTGGTTTCCGGCGCTTGGCTTCTGGCTTTTCCCGTACGGAACGGCATCGATCCCCGTCGGAATCACCTGCGATTTCTCGAAAACGCCGAGGCAACGAAGGAGTCTCTCGGGTTGTGGATGGAAGAAGACGATGCGATCCGCGCAACGCAGAATGAGCCACCCAAGCGTCCAGGCGTACAGTCGCGAAGCGAGGCGAAAGAGGAATGTTCTGCCCCACCACGTCATCCCCACGAGGGCATCAGTCAGCAGCAGCACGCGTTTCCCGCGCGCACGCAACGCGATGAGTGAAAGGGACGTCCAGAAGAGGATTTTGTTCACGACGATCAGATCGGGTTTTTCCGTCGCGATGATGCGCCTCACCAAACCTGTGAACCCGAAAGCGATGCCGTAATTCCACGGGTCGGGGAGGAAGAGATCTTTCTTCCGATAGATCGTGAGCGTGTCGGAAACCTCCTCGATCGACGTCTCCGCCCCCATGCACGCGACAGCCACTCTGTACCCCAATCGCTGCCACAGCTCTGCGAGCTTC
>JACQCJ010000072.1 GCA_016201685.1 Candidatus Peregrinibacteria bacterium
GGATGAACTTCTGCGCAGGATCGAGGCACAAGGCGGCTCCTACGAATGGCCCGACATCCTGCGGGATCTGAAAGCCGTGAAGGCTGTGAAAGTCC
This sequence comes from Candidatus Peregrinibacteria bacterium, assembly GCA_016201685.1. GTDB lineage: Bacteria > Patescibacteriota > Gracilibacteria > Peribacterales > Peribacteraceae > JACOTD01. Next base: position 96 of record JACQCJ010000072.1, read on the forward strand.
GGGAGGGAGAGAAGACGTACCTGCTGCGCACGGCGCTGCAAGGATGCGCCGGAAAAATCTTCCAGGCCGTAGGAGTTGCGTCTCCGCCCAGTGTGATGCCGAATGGTAGATTTCCTGGTGCCACGCTCTGCGTCATGCCCTGATTGTTGGCTTCAGGATGCCATCTCATTTTTACAACTGTAGAAGTTCAGTCAAACAAATCCTTCCCGTTGGGAATCGGATCGATTTCGCATCACACCAAATCCCCCCACAGCGCACTCACATCCTTGATCGAAACCTCCTCCACGCAGGTGGTCGTGACATTCTTCCGCGGGACGAGACGATCGTAGAAGCTCGGGACATCCTCACGCTCGTACAGAATACCCGTGGAGATGCGCTTGGAGGTATCGATGGCGATCGCGCGTCCTCTCTCCAAATTGGTCGGATCGTGCCCCTCGGCATTCACATCGTAGCAATGTTCGAGAAAGTACTCGTGCGTGGCGAAGTGGTTGTAGGTGGGACAGGCCTGTAGGACATCGACGAAGGCAAAGCCGTGTTTCTGGTGAAGAATCGCCGCCTTGAAAATTTCCGTGAGCTGCGGGATATTCCCCGAAAATCCGCGCGCGACGAAGGTCGGTTCGAGTGCGAAGACGAATTCCATCGACTGCAGCGTGTGCTCGGGAATCCCGTTGGGCGAGGCGTTCATTGGTTGATCCTGCCAGGTGAGCGCGCTCGCCTGCCCGAGCGTGAGGCCGTAATTGGCATTGTTGTGCAGGATGAACGTGATGGGATAGTTCGATCGGATGGCGTGGACCAAGTGCCCGACCCCCTCGGAGAAGCTGGCGCCGTCGCCCCCGAAGGCGATGACGGGTACCTGCATGTTCGCGAGCTTGGCGCCGGCCGCGAAAGGAAGAACGCGACCATGGAGACCGTGCGCGCGGTACCCGAGTAATTTATCCGACATGTTCCCGTGGCAGCCGACGTCGTAGCAGAGGAGCACCTGCCACGGCGCGAGCTTCAGTTCCACCAGCGCCCGCTTGATCGCGGTCCACACGCCGTAATCGCCGCACGCATCGCACCACGTGCACTGCGTCTGGCAATGGTAATCCTTCATCGAGGGGCCTGGTCCGGTGGTGTCGAGGGAGATGGGCATTCAATCAATGGTAGGAAATTGCAATTTCGCGCGAATCAATTCGACCAATTCGTCGACGAAGAACGGACGACCATCGTACTTCAGAATCTTCTCATTGATCTCCAGGCCGCACTCCTGGCGAATGAGCACCCCCAGCTGCCCCTGGTAATTCTGCTCCACGAGGATGCTCTTCTTCGCCTTCTTCGCAAGCGCCTCGAGTCGATCCGTTTTCAATGGCCAGAGATAGGTGTAGTGAAGATATCCCAAGTTGCGAATTGCGAATTGTGAATTGTGATGCAATTCTTGCAACGCATCCAGCACCGTATCTTTCGTGCTCCCCCATCCAACCAAGAGAACATCGACGCTTCCATCATTGTCAATTTTCCATTGTCCATTGTCCATTCTCCACAATTCCGGTTCCGGCAGAGCGCTCTTCAACGTCTCCAGTTTCCGCATCCTCTTCTCCATCTGCTCCTTCGCGTTCTTCGCGGTCTCGTCGACCGTCCCATCCGCATTGTGTTCGTCTCCCTGCCCGCAGTACGTGGCGGCGTTGGATCCGGGAAGCCACCGCAACGATATCCCATCCTGCGCCGCAGGATCGTAGCGATCGACGGACTTCAGAGCCGCAAGCCTCTTTGTGTCCGTGACGAGCTTCCCTCGTTCAAGCGTCGCCTTCGTCTGATCATAGGGAGTCTGCGTGTAGAGCACCTCCGCGATCTGCTTGTCGGTGAGGACGATCACGGAAATCTGATATTGCTCGGCCAGGTTGAACGCGACGGGCATCAGATCGAACGCATCCTGGCTGTCGCTCACGGCGAGCACGCACCGCGCGAATTCCCCGTGCGCGGTGTGGATCGCCATCAGGAGATCGCCCTGCGCGGTCCAGGTGGGAAGGCCGGTGGCGGGCCCGGGGCGCTGCGCGAGGACGAAGACGGTGGGATTCTCGAGGATGCCATTCAGGGAAAGCGTCTCACTCATGAGGTCGAAGCCTCCACCCGAGGTCGCGGTGAGCGCGCGCGCGCCCATGAACATCGCTCCGGTGACGATCTGTGCCGCAGTGATCTCGTCCTCCGCCTGCTTGAGAACCATGCCCGTCTCGTTCTGCAGATCGGCAATGAAGGAGAGGAGCGGACTCGAAGGCGTCATCGGGTAGCCGGCGTAGAGCCGCACGCCGGCGTGCATGGCGCCGAGCCCCATCGCCTGGCTTCCGGTCACGAGCAGGTGATCCTTCCAGACGGGGTCGGGCGGGGGAAGAGAGAGACGCGGAATTACTGGTTTTTGGTTTTTGGTTTTTGGTTTCTCGACCTGACCCATTTCTCGATGAAATGAAAAACCTTCCTCGATGCACTTCATGTTGAGCTCCAGGAGATTCTTCTTCTTCGCGAAGCGCTCGCCGACGAGCGCCTTGAGCACTTCCTTGTCTTGTCCCAGCGCCGCCCACAGGAAGGCGGCCAAAAGGACGTTGCCGAGGATCGGCTTGGCTTGCAGACGCTTGAGAATGTCTTCGAGGGGAATGGAGATGGCTGTGATCTGGTGTGTGTGGAGGAATTCCTTGTCAGCGGGAGGGAACTTCCACCCAAGCGTGTCGTGCACGATGATGCCGCCCGGCTTGAGATCCCGCAGATTGTGCTCGAGGCCGTGGTGATTGAGGGCGAGAAGGACGTTGACCTGCGTCTCGGTACTGCGGATGCGCTCGTTGCTGCAATCGAGCTGGTAGGACGCGTGGCCGCCTTTGATCAGTGAGGGATACTCGCGATACCCGAACACGCAGTACCCTGCGCGCTTGAGTCCCTTGGCCACGATCTCGCCGATCGAGTTGATGCCCTGGCCGGATGCGCCGACGATTTTGAGGGAGATGCGTGTCATGGGATGAATGGCGATTTGCGAATTGTGAATTGCAAGTTGCGAATAGATGATCATTCGCCATTCGCAACTCGCCATTCGCAATTCTTCTGGATGATTGAAATCAGCACCTCGCTCCACTCTCTCACTTTCTCCTCCTGCCCATACGGCTCATTGACGATCGTGAGCATCGGAATGATTTCCTCTCCATGGTGCTCTGCAACGAAGGATTGCAAATGCGCCCCCGCCCCCGCCTTGTAGAAGTACCGCTCATCCCCCAGCGCAATGAGAGCGACCTTCTTGCCCGCCAGATCGACATCGTTCGCGCGATCACGAAGCAGAGCGAACATGTGCGGATTGAGCTGCCCTTCCTGCCCGCCCGTGTTCCAGGTGGAAGAGGCGAGCAGGAGCACATCGCCTGTGAGGAGATCCTCCGCCCGGGCTTCCTCCGCTCGCTTCACGAGGATCGTCCATGCTGCGAGATCGCGGCGCAGCAGATCCGTGAGCAGACCGACCACGTACTCCGTGTGACCGCTCGTGGAGGCGCAGATGATTTGTAATGAAGGCACGGGGTTGATTGTACAGCACGAAGCGAGAGCTCGGAATCACGTCGAGGCATATTCACCTCCTTCATGCATCTCATTCCTTCGCTTTCTTCGGCAGATTGCCAATAGGGAGATGCACCCTGTAGACCATCCTCGGCTCCTTGCGAATGGCTTCTTCCATCGCGCGCATGATCTTATGATCCCGTGCAATGCTGTTCTCGTAAACCTCGAAGGTGACATCGATGACCCGCGACACGCCGTCCTTCCCTCGCTGCTTGCTCTGGAGCAGTTGAACGACCTCATGGACGCTGAGCTTCGGTCCGCCTTCGGCATCTTCGAAGAACTTCTCGGGCAGGTCGACTTCGTGCCCGCCGAGGACGTAGATGGATACCTCGCGTCGCTTCTCCCATTCATCGAGGCGCATCTGCGGTTTCTCAACGAGGCGAGGATCCACGCGGCGGCGCTTGACCCATTCGGGCTCTGGGGGAACATCCGGTTTCGGAATCACCGGAGCGTCGATCGTTCGCACCGGTCGTTCTTTCTCCTTCCCCACAACTGCTGCGCTGCCCGGTGTGGCCGCGGAACCCCCACCCACCCCGAAGCCTTTGTTGAAGTATTTGTAAATCAGCCACGCAAGATATGCGATGCCCGTCCACTTGAGCACCTTGCGAAGCCGGGGGCTCGCGACATTGAGAATTTTGCTCGAGAGCCATACGAGCCCGAGCCCTCCCGCGATCGTCTTGACCGGATGCTTGAGCGCCACATCCTTGAAGCCGCCTTTCTCGAAATCTTTGCCCATTGCGAGGAGCTCCTGCTTGGAACGGCCGCCGATATCGACGGCAGCCTGCTTCACTTTCTCGGCCACCGGTCTCGTCATCTCCGTCGCATCATCAACAAGCTTCTTGCCTCTCTCCACTGCGGTATCCGCGAAGTCTTCGACGTGTTCCAGACCTTCGGGCGCTTTGATTTCTCTCTCCATCTCCTCGAGTTCCCGGTGGAACTCTGCGTTCAGATTCTGCTGGCCCTGCGTCTTCTTCAGGTACTCCGCGATGGCACCGCGAAGCCTGCGCAGCTGCTTGCGCGCTTGGCGATCTTTCTCTGCTTTCTGGAGAATGCGGACTGCCTGCCGCAGAACCGGGATCTCCGGCATCGGATGGCCTTGCGGGTTCTTCAGCGCTTCAGTGGCTTGCTGGAGAATTTTTCTCTCAGAATGCAATTTCGGACGATCGAGTGCGGAGCGGTCCATACAAGAAAGGGGGGACGTTGATAGAAGTGTACAGGATGAAGATCTTCTTCCAATTCCCATCATCGATGTTTCAGAGCGTGCTTAAAAACGCTCAAGGACGCGTGTCGTCCCTCGACTCCGCTCGGGATGACACGCTTTGCTGTTGCTCTATAGCACAATATGTCATGGTGAGCGGAGTCGAACCATGACTCTGAGGTACTTTTTTTAAATCGCTCTCAATTGATTGAATTTTCGAAGATGCGACATTTCCTGTATACTATACGGAAATGCCGCTTCTCAACCCCATCTCCATCGCCATCATCGGCGCGTCGTCCGAGGAGAAGAAAGTGGGCCACGAGATTTTTAAGAATCTGCTGATGCAGGGCTTCAAAGGAGAGGTGTACCCGGTGAATGCGAAGCATGCCGAGATTCTTGGACGCAGAGCGTACGGATCCATCAGGGACATTCCCGGACAAATCGATCTCGCGGTGATCGTGACGCCAGCGAAGACGGTTGCCGCATTGATCGATGAATGCGCGGCGAAGCAGGTGAAGAGTGTGGTCGTGATCTCTGCCGGCTTCGGGGAACTGGGGACGGAGGATGGCCAGCGCATGGAACAGGAACTCGCAGCGAAGGCGAAGGAGTATGGTATGGCGCTCGTGGGACCCAACTGCCTGGGAATTCTGCGACCGGGCATCGGGATGAACGCTTCGTTCGCGCAGGAATTGCCGCAGCCCGGATCCATCGCGCTTCTCAGCCAATCCGGCGCGCTCGCTGTGGCCGTGATGGATGCGGCGCTCTCTCTCCATCTGGGCTTCTCGACCATCATCAGCATGGGGAACAAAGCGACGATGGACGAGTGCGACTTCCTCGAACTTTGCGCGGAGGATCCGCAGACGAGGGTGATCGGCCTCTACCTCGAGAGCATCAAGAATGGGCGGCGATTCCTGGACGTCGCCTCGATGGTCGCGGAGCGAAAGCGCATCGTGCTCATCAGATCCGGCGTGACGGAGCACGGGAGGCAAGCCGTCTCTTTGCACACCGGCGCACTCGCCGGATCGGACGCGGCGATCGATGCCGCATGCACGCAGTGCGGGATGCGCCGGGCGAAAACGATGCGGGAATTCCTGAATCTCCTTCGCGTGCTCTCCACGCAACCGCCTCTTCCCTCCCCACAGATCGCGATCATCACGAATGCCGGTGGGCCGGGCATCCTCGCCACCGACGCCGCGGAGAAGGCGGGATTGCGATTGCCACCACTCGAGAAAAACAATGACGAGACTCTGAAAACGAAACTCCCGCCCGCCGCGAGCACCCACAATCCCATCGATGTGCTCGGGGATGCGCTCGCCGACCGCTACGGCGCGGCAATGGAAACGGCGGCGGACGACCCGGGGATCGATGGCATTGCCGCGCTCCTCACGCCGCAGATCATGACGCCCTGCGAGGATATTGCGAGAACCGTCGTCGCGGTGAAGAACACGCGTCCTCTCCTCCCGATCGTCGCGAGTTTCATGGGCGAGAAGAACGTGAAGGGCGCCGTCGCGATCCTCCAGGAACACGGCATCCCGAATTTCGCCTCGCCCGAGGAAGCCGTCGACGCGCTGGCAGCTCTGCGTCCATGCTCACGAATGACGACGCAGACGAACATTGTCGATACGAAGCGCCAAAGAAGCGCTCAAGCATTGCTGAAGGGGGCGAGTGGCTTGCTTGCGGAAGAGACCGTCGAAACGCTCCTCGCCCTCTACGCGCTCCCCATTCCCGCGCAAACGCTCGTGCGAACGAAGGACGAGATAGGACGAGTCATCGAAGCCCTCGGCTTCCCGGTCATCGCGAAAATCAGCGCGCCGGAAATTCTCCACAAGACGGACGTGGGCGGCGTGCGGGTGAATCTTCGGACCAAGGAAGACGCCCTCGCCGCCTTCGACGACATCGTGAACACGGTCCGGAAGAACCGACCGGGCGCGGCAATCCGCGGGGTGCTCTTCCAGCGCTTTCTGCCCGCCAGCGACGAGTTCATCGTCGGAGCGCTGCGGGATCCATCGTTCGGGCACCTGCTCATGACGGGTCTCGGTGGCATCTACACCGAACTCTTCCGCGATACCGCGTTCCGCATCGCTCCCGCTTCGACGCAGAACGCCTACGCGATGCTCCAGGAACTGAAGGCGTGGAAGCTCCTCCTTGGGATGCGGGGCAAAGAACAATCGGACATTGACGCACTCGTCGATGTGATCGTTCGGACGGGGATGCTCGTCACCGAATGTCCCCAGATCCGCGAGCTCGACTTCAACCCCGTAATCGTGGACGCCAAGGGCGTGACGGTTGCGGATGCGAAGATTATCTTGGTGAAGGATTGAAGCGCCAGGCAAAGATCTACTATTTCTCCGGTTTTAAGTACTTTTCCAAGATTGGAAGACCTCTTTGTACCGCTGCATCGAGGATTTTCTCATAAGCGACGTGAATTTTATTCCTCAGATTGGACCGCATTCCCTCAGATGCACGATGCCACCACTCCGTGAATGCCAAAAAGTCTTCGAGCGACTGAGGAAGATCGCCATGGCCTTCTTGTGTGAGCGTCCAAAACCGCATATGCAAATCTTGGAGTTCTTTCTCTGAAAGCTCATCCCCCAACTCACCCGGTTCATTCTCGTGCAGAGGCGACATGCAAGAAGGTTAGCAATGCAACCGTGAAGAATCAATCAATACCTGCAGAATCGTGGGGGGCTCTCGCGACAGCCCGGTTACCCACAATCGCTCTGGTCTGCAATCATCCGAAGAGCAAGAACTTCATTCACCTTATGACACTTCGTCAATGCGGTGGAGGATTTCGCGGGTATCCTCATGAAGTGGAATGTCCACAGAATCAGATGGGATACCTTCGATCGTACAATCTTCCGGATCTTCTCCAGCAGCACGAACCAGCTCATCCAATTGTTCAAGTCCACCTGAAGAAGGAACAGAAGCGACAATGCTCTTCTCATCAGGACTCCATGCAACCCATCTGCCCATGTACTTCGTGAGCTCTTCCTGAGAAAACTTCCTTCGGTTTTCGAGAAATGTCTCCTGATTATATGCCAACGGACTTCCGATCATACTTTCCATAGCAGTCACGGTACTCATCCGAAGGAGAATATCAAGGGAATGTTCAAAAAAACTGCTATGGGGGGCGGCGGATTCCTTTCGGGGAGAGAGACGATATACAGTACACGCGATGTCCGCCGTCTCCATCCTCATCCCCACGTACGAACCGAACCCCGAGCACCTTCGGGCGGCTCTTGAGTCCATTATTGCTCAGACGTTCCATGCTTGGTCGGTGCTGATCCACGATGATGCGTCGGAAAAAGATGTTCATTCCATCATCGAACCTTTTCTGAACGATCCGCGCATCCGCTTTGCACGAAGCGAAGCACGACTCGGCATCGGCGGCAATTGGAATGCATGTTTGAAGGAAGCCAAGAGTGAGTACGTCCAATTCCTCTTCCAGGATGATCTGTGGGAACCGAATTATCTCGCACACTGCGTCGAGATTTTGAATCGAGAATCGACTGTTGGATTTGTGGTGGCGAATCATAAATATTTGAAAGAAGCTTGTCATGGTGAGAGTGAGATTTGTCATGGTGAGCGGAGTCGAACCATGACAAAGAAACAGGATATTTACGATGAGGTCATCGCTGCTCGTCACGAGTTGATGCCCGGCCGCCAGGACCGCATCGCATTTCTCGGATCCTGGATGGAACGGGGGCTGCGACCGAACATGATCGGCGAGCCAAGCTTCGTCATGCTGCGCCGATCGCTCATTGAGCGCGTCGGATTCTTCAATACCTCAATGCGACAGGGCCTCGACTTCGAGTATTGGATTCGCTGCCTCCTGAAGACGGACTGGTTCTTCATCCCAGAAAATCTCGGAGCGTTCCGCGTGCACGCGGGCGGCGCGAGCGAACGCAATCGCCTCTCGAGAGCTGGTGCTCTGGATCGACTGCGTTGCTTCCGAATGCTTCTCAAAGAACTCCCCTCGGGCGATCTTCGGCGAAGCGCGTGGAGGGGGATGATGCGATACATGATCGGTTCGACTGGCAGGATGCTCGGATGAAACAGATCGATGTCGAAAAGAAGATTTTTGACATCCGCGCGATCGCTCTCTACCCTCCTTTCCAGATGAAGCTCAACGATCTTTTCCGGCGCGCCGTACAAATTGGCATCGAGAGCGACCCACGCGGTCGCAAGCACATCGAGAAATTGCTGCAGAAGCAGAAGGACAAGATGAAGAAACTCGAGGAGAAGGAGCGGGAATTCTTCGATGAAGAACGCACGTGGAACCCCTACAGTGATTCGCGTATCGTGGCGGGGACGGGAGAGGAAGATGTGAAGGCGCTCTTTGTGGGCATCGACGTGGAGACGCAGGAGGTGCTGCTCGCCGATCGACTCCGGGAACGCGGGATGAAGATCGATTGCCTCATGATCCACCATCCCGAGGGTCGGGCGCTCGCGGACTTGGAGAAGGTGATGCCGCTGCAGGTCGACTTGCTCGCGCTCCACGGCGTGCCGGTGAACCACAGCGAAGCGCAGATCCGTCCGCGCATGGAGAAAGTTTGGCGCGCCATCCACGCCGATAATCTCTTCCGCACCGAACGCGCCGCGCAACTCCTCGGCTTCCCCGCGTTCTGCTGCCACACGGTCACGGATAACCTCGTGTGGGACCTGATGGAGAAGACGATCTGCCGCAAGCGTTTCGATTGCCTGGATGACATCGTGAATGCCATTCGCGACATTCCCGAGTACACGCACTACGCGAAGAAGGGCAACCCGCCGATCATCGTGCACGGATCGGGCTCCGGGCGTCCCGGCAAGATCGCGGCCACCGAATTCACGGGCGGCACCAATGGCCCCGAGGAATTCTTGAAGGAGCAATCGCACGCGGGCATCGGGACGATTCTGACCATGCACGCGACGGAGAAAACGCTCGAACAGGCGAAGGAGCATCACGTGAACATGATCCAGTGCAGCCACATGGCCTCCGACACGATCGGCATGAACCTCCTCCTCGACAAACTCAGCAAGGTGGAGAAGAAGCTGGCCGTGGTGGAAGCGTCGGGGTTCATCCGGGTGAAGAGATGATGCATCACTGCTATCATCCTTTCCCATGGCCAAAAACCGCCCCCTGACCGTCTTCTCCATTCTCGCCGATGCCTGGAACTTCGCTTGCAAGCAGCCGGCGCTCCTGAGCGTCACGCTGTGGTTCTTCATTCTACCCTGGATCGCGATGGATCTGCTTGACCGCCTTACGAGCGCAGATGATCTCTTCGACGTGACGGCGCTGCATGCTTTCCTTGCGAAGTACGATCCGCACAATATCGTGGCCACACTCCTGACGTTGATCCTCATCGTCCTGACCGTGTGGGGAACCGCAAGCATTCTGATCGTCGCGCAGCGGATGATCGGCAACAGAGCAGGCAGATCGCGCACGTCCTTCCTCGCCGTGCAGAAGCAATCGCGCTCGCTCGTCGTGCCGTTGATTCTCACATCGCTCCTGCGCACCTGCATCACGATCGAGTGGGGCCTGCTCTTCTTGATTCCCGCGTTGCTCGTGCTGCTCCAGAAATCCGGCTCCGCGCTCATCAGGAACATCGGGCATCTGTTCACGGATGGCGGCGCGACGTCGTTCATCGTCCACGCGAAGGAGGCGTTGGTCGCAACCCCCCTCCTCTTCGCGCTGCTCCCTCTCCTCATCCCTTCTCTCCTCTACAGCATCCGCTCGAGCTTCTTCGCCGTCGCCCTCGTCGTCGAAGATCTGCGTTTTCGCGCTGCATTGCGACAGAGCAGGCGCGTGGTGCGCGGCAGATTCTGGTACGCGGTCCGCAGCCTCATCATCATGACCGTCGCCTGGATCCTCCCGGCGAAGATCCTCTCGATGATCCTTCAATCGGTCATCGAGCGGCATGCACCTTCCCTCATCCTCATCAACGACATCCTCGCGAATGCCCTGGATGGAGCCGCGACACTTTTATTCCTGCTGAGCCTCACTGCCCTCTATGGAGCTCTGCGGAAGCCGAAGGTGGAGACGCTGAACGTCGAATAATTGCCATCCCATGAAACAGCCTGAGAAATCCACGCAGGCTCGCAATGACCAATACATGAAACGATTCATGCGCTATGTCGACGCGATCGGCGAATCGGCTGCGAATGTTGGAGATGAATTCGTGATGGAGGAAGTCGTCATTCGTCTCCATTGCGTTGCCATACAGATTGCGACAATTCTCCGTAGATTCAAGGAAAATCCAGGGGCTTCGGTGCAGCAAATCGCCGCGCAAATGAAGCTATCAAGAAATGCTCTCTACGTAGTATTCGCGAGGTGCGGCATTGATGATCCCAAGGATCTGGAAGAGCCTTCCGCACATCTCGCCGATTTCTTCAGAAAGAATCGCGTACACGAAGCACTTGCAGATCTCATCATGCAAACTGAAGGGGAGTATCTATTGTTGCGGGAAAAGCTCGATTCGATGGATCCGAAAAGCATCTTCATTGATTGGAAAGAGGCCTATGGATGCAAGAAAAAGAATGAAGAGAATGCAGAGACGTAGAAAGCAATGTCTTCGTCATTTTCGTCACGCCATCACCTCTTTCAGGATCTTCTCGAAGACTTTCGGCTCATGGATCGCAAGCTCACTGAGGACTTTGCGATTGAGGCCGACCTTCTTGGCCGTGAGCGCTTTGATGAATTGCGAGTAGCGCACACCGCGGCTGCGGAGAGCCGCGTTGAGGCGAGTGATCCAGAGCGAGCGGAAGTCGCGCTTCTTGAGGCGGCGATCTCTGTAAGCGTTCACACCGGCGCGGATGACCGCTTCGTTCGCTTTCACAAACGTCGAGTGCCGCATGCCGCGGTAGCCCTTCGCAAGCTTGCGAATCTTCTTGTGCCTGCGATGACGGACAATACCTCTCTTAACGCGAACCATAATTGCAATTGATAGAAAATAATTATTGCTCTGAGAGCGGCCATACTTGGCCGCGACAATGGATTACAAATTCGGCACCAGCGCCGAGAGCCGCTTGAGATCGGTGGGATGGGCGATGACCGTGCGATGGAGCCGCTTCTGGCGCTTGTTCTTCTGCATCAGGAGGTGCTTGCGCCCCCTGCGCTTGAATGCCAGTTTTCCGCTCCCCGTTCGACGGAGTCGCTTCTTGGCGCCGCTGTGGGACTTGATCTTGGGCACGGGGATCGGAAGTGTAAGGAAATTCGAGGCTTTTGCAAAGTGAAATGCCGACTGAGTATAATTGATAATTGAAAATTACGGAGGAATACCCTTGCAGGCGATCATATCTCCTAAAATTTTCAATTATCAATTTTCAATTTCCCAGGATTCAAAGAGCAACAATCTATCGCTTCGGTCGCAGAATCGTAATGAACTGGTCCCCCTGCCGCTTGATCTCCTGCTCGATTTCCGCCCGATCCAGAAGCCCATTGATCATGCCCTTGAGCTTGTCGATGGCGTACTCCTTGTTGGAGAGTTCGCGGCCGCGCAACCGCACCGAGAACTTCACGAGGTGCCGCTCGGCGAGGAATTCGCGCGCGCGCTGCGAGAGGCGGTCCAGATCGTGCCGATCGGTGCGGAAGCCGAACCGCAGCATCTTCACTTCCACCTGCTTGCTGTGGCTGCGCTGCTTCTTCTCCTTCTTCTGCAATTGGTAGAGGAAGTGCCCGAATTCCGCGATCTTCACGACGGGCGGTACGGCCTTGGGGGAGACTTCGATGAGATCGAGCTCCGCCGCGCGCGCCCGCTCGAGGGCGACCGCCGTGGGGAGGACCTCGGCTTTGCCATTGTCGGAAACGAGCATCACCTCCGGCACGCGGATCTGCTCATTCATGCGAGGACGCCGCTCCTGGTGCTTGTGGCGATGATCGAACCGGTGACGTTGGCGCAGACGGAAGAAGGGGAAATGAGGAGCAAAGCGTACGAGGAGCGGGAGAAACGGTCAAGGAAGGATGAAGAACTCCGAGTGTGATGGAACGGAGGCGATCGCAGAAAAATTCCAAGCGCCAAGACTCCAGAAACCAAACAATTTGTAAATCATCAAGAAATCATTTGAAAACCTGATTTCTTTATGAATTGTTTGGCTTCTGGAAGTTGGCATTTGACGATTCATTCTTTTCTGCCCACCGCCTCCACCAGAAATGAAACCTTCTCCCACCCCTGCTCCGCCGTCTTCTCGATCGTGACGTCGCGCGCACGGAGGAACGGGAGCGGCCAGAGCTTCGCCTGGAGGAGAGCGTCGCCCATTTTCCCGCCAAGGAGCGACTGCACTTCTTCGAGGATCGACTCGTGGACGATCGTGCGGAGTGTCTGGTCAAAACTCTCATCGGCGACGGCGTGGGCAAGACGGTCGATCGCATGCGCATCGCGCGCGAAGGTGAACAGGTCCATCCGCAGGAATTGCTCGAGCGAGACGATGCTCGAGGGATGCTGCACCTCCACCGACGACACGAGTTCCTGAATGTGCGTCGCGGTGAGGGTATCGGACACGGTGAGGAGCCCGGCGATTCGCAACAGCGAGAGCGCGGCCTTCAACCCTTCATCATTGATGATCATCGTGAAGTGCAACGGCAAGACACTGACGGTCTGACCCGCAATAGTCTCCTCGCGAGGATCCAGAATGGTGATGGGAGAGAGGTCGCGGAGCATCTTCTGAGAACGCAGGTGATTCTGGAGCACATCGAAGACGGCGAGCAGCCGCTGGCGGTCCATCGTGGAAGGAAGCACGAACACGTGCAGTCGTTCGGCATCCGATCCGGCATGGAGCTCTCCCGCGCTCGCGACGTTGATCTCTTGCGCGAGGAGCGTGCTTCGTTGCTGGAGCGCCGTGACGTCGGCTGCGAGCGGCAGACCTTGATCGCGCGCATCGCGGATGGCGACCGTCTCCCTCCCGATCAATTGCCCCGAGAGGAAGAGGAAGAGCGCGCCCGTGAGGGCGAGGAGGAAGGGCAAACGCCGACGATGGAAAAGAGAGGTCATCGCAAATGGAGTATCAGCGAGAAGGGAGAATGCGGACCGGTTGCGGGGTCATCGTCACGCGTGAAGACGGGATTGGGGATGTCGGCAATGTCTGCGAGTTTCATGAGCTGATCGACGAAGGCGGCGAGCAACGTCATGCAGTGAGGACCGACATGCCGTACGTCGCCCTCGAGAACGAGCAGCTTCTGATCCGCACGGTACGCCAAACGATCGAGGTGTATGGCATCGGGGGTGGAAGTGAGTGAAGCCGCCTGCGCGAGGATCTTTCGTTGCAGCAACGAGAGATCCGGTTCCCCCGTCCGCTCCGCCTTCAGGACATCGTAGCTGTTGTCCTGGAGAGGGAGGAGAAGTGCTTCGCGCTGTTGAACCTGCGTGTGCACTTGCGCCGTGAGCTGCGAGCGACGTACACGGAGCTGATCGATCGAATAGAGCGATCCGTCCGCCTCGATGCGCGTGAGGCGCGGAAGGAGTGTTGCCGACGCGACGATCAGGAGAGAAGTCAGCAATCCTGCGAAGAGGAGGAGCGGCAGCGAGACTCGCTCAAGAATACCGCATGTGTGCACCGTGGGTGCCGCGTCTGGAGCAGGAAGCATATTCATGTGTTTTCCTCATAGTATAGCGGATAATGCCTCTTGATGAAAGGAATGGAAGGATGAATTGCGAATGATGTGCTGTTTCGCAATTCGCCCTTCGCAAATCGCAATTCATCATTTGCGAGTGCGTTCTCTTCAAAACACGCTACAATGCCCTTACTGTATCCCCCCCTTTCCCGTGGAAGAGCTCATCAAGAAACTGCTGGAGCTGCTGTCGGCCGTGAACACGGGCAAGGACTCTCTTTGAACAGAGGAACATTCCACGCAGGATCGCGGAGATCGAGACGCAGACGCAGGATCCGAATATTTGGCAGGATCAGAAGCGCGCCAACGAGCTCTTCGCGGTGCTGCGAACGCTGAAGAAGCAATGGGAGCCCGCTCAGGAGCTGAAGAAAAAGATCGAAGAACTCCTCGAGCTCTCGAAGTTCCCGGAGATCCAGACGAATCCGAACGACTTTGAAGAATTCACGCGCGACGTGGAGAGGGCGGAAGAGAGGTGGAAAGGGCTCGAAACGCAGCTGTACCTTGGAGGAGAGTTTGATGGCAACAACTGCTACCTCACGGTCTCGGGGGGGGCGGGCGGGACGGAGGCGCAGGACTGGGCGGCGATGCTCCTGCGCATGGAGCTGCGCTACTGCGAGCGCAAGGGCTGGGAGACGAAGCTGCTCGAGAAGACCGACGGCCAGGAGGCCGGCATCAAATCCGCGACGATCCACGTGCTCGGCGAGATGGCGTACGGACACTTGAAATGCGAGAAGGGCACGCATCGCCTCGTACGTCTCTCACCCTTCAACGCGAAGAATCTGCGCCAGACGAGCTTCGCGCTCGTGGAGGTGCTGCCGGAGATTGCGGAGACGAAGGAGATCGAGATCAACCCGAATGAGCTCCGAGTGGATACGTACAGGAGCGGGGGTGCGGGCGGCCAGAATGTGAACAAAGTGGAGACTGCCGTGCGCATCACCCACCTCCCAACCGGGATCGTTGTCGCCTGCCAGACGGAGAGGAGCCAATTGCAGAATCGCGCGCAGGCGATGAACATGCTCCGCGCCAAACTGTTCGAGAAGAAGCGCGGCGAGGAGATGGCGCAGAAGAAGGAATTGAAGGGCGCCTCCCGGAGCGCCGACTTCGGGCAGCAGATCAGGAGCTACGTCCTGCATCCGTATCAGATGGTGAAGGACCTGCGCACAGACGTGGAGACGAGCAACACAACGGGAGTGCTCGATGGAGATCTCCAGCAGTTCATCGATGCCGAATTGAAGCGGGAGGCAGGAGCATGACCAGAAAACTTGGTGCGTCACAGTCTTTTCTCATTGAATAATGAGCATGGAGGAGGAAGATTTCGTACACCCAAATGAGCATGAGCGCACGATATGACTACAACAGTAGAAGAAAGATCAGGAAAGGTTCGTGGGAGGAAGCTCACCGATGAACTTCGCAA
>JACQCJ010000080.1 GCA_016201685.1 Candidatus Peregrinibacteria bacterium
CGGCAAGCGGGCCACGGAGGAACTCGGGATCGTCGGCTACCCGCCGGATCTTCTGAAGATCATCGGGCGCTTGCGCTTCCGCACGAGCTACGGACAGAACGTCCTCAAACACTCCGTGGAGATGGCCCAGATCGGGCGGATGCTCGCGGAGGAGTTGGGCGCGGACGCCTCGATCGTCGTCGAAGGATGTCTGCTCCACGATATCGGCAAGGCGCTCGATCACGAGGTGACCGGGACGCACGTGGAGATCGGCGTTGAGATCTGCAAGCGCTTCAAGGTGCGGCCCGAGGTGATCCATTGCGTGGCCGCGCATCACGAAGACGTCCCCATGGCTTCCCCCGAAGCCTTCGTTGTTGCAGCCGCGGATGCGATTTCCGGAGCGCGTCCGGGGGCACGAAGGGAATCGATCGAGGAATACTTCAAGCGTCTGCGCGCGCTCGAGGACGTGGCCAAGACCTTCGATGGAGTGCTCAAAGCATTCGCGATTTCTGCAGGACGCGAAATCCGCATCTTCGTGGACACCAAGAAGATCGATGACCTCACGCAGGAGAAGCTCGCGAAAGACATCGCGAAGAAGGTGGAGGACGAACTGACGTATCCCGGCGTGATCAAGGTCAATGTGATTCGGGAGAGGCGGATTGAGGAATTGGCGAAGTGATGATTTTCTTTTTCTCAGACGATGCAAACTGTAGACACCGTTACGGCAGCTGTAGAGAATCTGAAGACTGAGAAGACCATGGCAAATGCAGAAGCATTGTTGGATGCGGCTCGCCTGGCGTGGGGCGAACTCTTCGCTGAAACAGAGCTGCCTGTTGCTCAGCAGAATGTCCTTCTTGACCTCTATGTCCGTGCAATGGAAACCGGCAGAAGACTGCTCTCTACCATGCAGACAACGACACTTGATGAACTGTCCCGCTTACCCGAGATTGTGAAGATATGCAGGATTCATTGGGATTGGGCCAGCGTTTTATTGACGACGGACAATCGAGAATTGGTAACTTCCATGATGGATGACGAAAGAAAAGCCGCTCACGAGAACGTACAGCGATGATGAGTACATTCGCGACCTGAAATTAATGCGCGAGAACGTAGCGATGTTTCCGTTCCTCAATCAACCGATCTTGCTTGAGTTTCTCGACGAGCATCGAAAGCCACTCGGCATGATCTGCCGGATTCCAATCGATCGCGATGCGGGGACCGAGTTCCAGGAGCGTGAGCCCGCGAGATTCGTCTCGAAGTTCTTCAATCACGCGTCCACGGAAGATGCGATTGGGAATGAACGTGGATCCGACGACGCGGCCGGGCTCTTCTTTCGAATTTCGAATGAAGGTCTTCGGGAAGTTTTTTGGAGTGGTTTTCATGAGATTTCTGCGCGTCAGCGGACAGATATGCCATTGAGGATCGCGCTTCGTGCAGACGAGGGAACCGAAGTCCATGACGGCCGCATGCCAATTTTTCGTGTCCCTTGGCATCTTTTTTTCGTTTGGAATGCCTGAAGATCCAATCGAATTGTCACCCTGAGCTCGTCGAAGGGCGACAATTCGTCGCATGTCATGGTTCGACGCGCTCACCATGACATGCTCTCGTTGTTTTGAGATTCTCACTTTTTGATCGAGAGCAACATGAAGAACTTCTTCGCCCAATCGTAATAAATATTCATCATCCTTCTTCCAACTTCCATCCGCATTCTCCGGCCCCACGAACACGCGATGGAGGATGCGGCGAATGTTGGTATCCAGACAGGGAGTGGCAAGATTGAACGCGAAGTTGCGGATGGCGGCGGTGGTGTAATGGCCGATGCCGTCGATCGATTGTAGAGCGTCCATGTCGCGCGGGAAGACGCCGTCGAAGTTTTTGAGAATGCTGAGAGCCGCATCTCGCAACCGCAATGCTCGCGAGTTGTATCCCATCCCTCGCCACGCGATGAGAACATCGCGATTCGATGCCGATGCCAGATCTTCCAGGTGCGGAAATCGTTCCAGGAAGCGGACGTAGGTGACTTTCACGCGAGCGACCTGAGTCTGTTGGAGCATCACTTCCGAGACGAGAATGTGGTACGCGCGCTGGGTGTCGTCTTCGATCGCAAGATCGCGCCAGGGGAGCGCTCGTTTATGAACGGCGAACCACTCCCAGATGGCCTCGGTGAAGAGAGAGATGTGCTCGGAACGCCGCATGATCATCACTCTACGTGATGCGAGAAGAGAACTTCAATGATAGGTTCGGAGAAAAATTCCAAACGCCACGCACCAGAGACCAAACAATTCATGAAGAAAACAATGTTGAAGATTCAAACGTTCTTAATTGCTTCTGAAATTGTCTGGCTTCTGGAAGCTTGGTACTTGGCACTTTTCGCCAACCAGCCAACGGCAAGGCAAAAGAAGGGCATCCACCTGCTCAATCTCCCGTTGACGTCCCCTTCCACATTCCCTAGACTGCCCGCACTCGATGAGGCTACGCTGTGTTTTGACGAGCTTTTCCCGTCCCTTTCCCTCCTTTCGTATGGCAGACGCCAAGAAATTCGACCGCAGCAAGACGCACGTGAACGTGGGCACCATCGGCCACGTCGATCACGGCAAGACGACGCTCACTGCGGCGCTCTCCATGAACTTTTCGCCGGAAGGGGAGAAGAAAGGCTACGCCGACATCGATAACGCCCCCGAGGAGCGCGAGCGCGGCATCACGATCAACACCGCACACGTGGAGTACGAATCGACCAAGCGCCACTACGCGCACGTCGACTGCCCGGGCCACGCCGACTACGTGAAGAATATGATCACCGGCGCCGCGCAGATGGACGGCGCCATTCTCGTCGTCTCGGCGGCCGACGGCCCCATGCCCCAAACCCGCGAGCACATCCTCCTCGCACGCCAGGTGAACGTCCCCTACATCGTCGTGTTCTTGAACAAGGTCGACATGGTGAAGGATCCCGAGCTCCTCGAGCTCGTGGAGACCGAGATACGGGAGCTCCTCACGAAGTACGGCTTCCCCGGCGACAAGACGCCGATCGTCAGGGGCTCGGCGCTCAAGGCCGTGGAGGGCGATGCGACCGAAATCGGACATTTGAAGGATCTGCTCACCGCGCTGGACACGTTCATTCCGGATCCCAAACGCGAGTTGGACAAGCCGTTCCTGATGTCGGTGGAAGACGTCTTCTCCATCAAAGGCCGCGGCACCGTCGCCACGGGACGCATCGAGACCGGCAAAGTGAAAGTGAACGAGGAAGTGGAGATCATCGGACTGAGGGAAACGCGAAAGACCGTCTGCACCGGCGTCGAAATGTTCCACAAGTACGTGCTGAGCAAAGAGGAAGGCGGCCGCCACACGCCCTTCTTCAAGGGGTACAAGCCGCAGTTCTACATCCGCACCACGGACGTGACGGGAACCGTTGAGCTTCCGGCGAACGTGGAGATGGTGATGCCCGGCGATAATTTGAAATTCACGGTGACGCTCGGCCAGCCGGTCGCACTGGAAAACGGCACGCGCTTCGCGATCCGCGAAGGCGGCCGCACGGTCGGGGCCGGTGTGGTGACGAAAATCATCAAATGATCATTCGATCGTAGAGACGCGGCATGCGGCGTCTCTACGATCGTTCATCCAATCGTTCATTCCAATTGATCTTTCCCCTCTGCCGCCCATGAATCCCGTCGCGAAGAAATCGCCTGCGAAGAAATCCCCCGTGAAGAAACCTGCGAAGAGGCCTGTGACACAGGCGAAAGAGGCAAAGGCAAGGCCTCCAACAAAAGTCAAAGAGGCGAAGGCAAAACCCGAACCAGTGCCCAAGAAGGAACACTCGAAAGTCTCGATTATCCGCATCCGCCTCTCGGCCTTCGATCACACGGTGCTCGATGAGAC
>JACQCJ010000081.1 GCA_016201685.1 Candidatus Peregrinibacteria bacterium
CGATGATGTAGTCGGCAGCATCAACTGCCTGTTGGAGCTTTTCCGCTCCGGGGAAATTGTTCTTGAAGATGGACGTGGCCATGGAGGAGAAAGGAAGAGGGTAGAAGGCCTCATCCTAGACCCACGATCATGGACACTTTTCCAATTGCTTCTCCTTCGATCGCACGCAGTTCCGCAGCAAGCATGCCACGGTCATCGGTCCCACTCCACCCGGAACAGGCGTGATCGCGGAGGCGATTTCTTTAATGTTCTCGAAATCCACGTCACCGACCAATTTCCCATCTATGCGACTGACACCAATGTCGATGACGACGGCGCCGGGCTTCACCATGTCTTTGGTAATCATGTGTGCTTTGCCCACGGCGGCGCAGAGAATGTCGGCTTGGCGGGTGAAGTGCGAGAGAGCCTTCGTCTTGCTGTGGCAGACCGTCACTGTCGCGCCGCGATTGAGCAGCATCACCGCGAGTGGCTTCCCGACGATGTTGCTGCGCCCCACGATCACCGCGTGCTTCCCTTCGATCGGAATCTTGTAGAAGTTGAGAAGCTCGATAACGCCGGAAGGAGTGGCGGGGGGCAAGTGCTCAAAATCGACCGAGAGAAACATTTTTCCCAGGTTGTACGCGCCGAATCCGTCCACGTCTTTCCTCGGGTCCACCGCCCGAATCAGTTGTGGCGTGTGAGGTTCGAGGTGTGCGGGAAGCGGGAGTTGCACGATAAAGCCAGAAACGTCCGAATCTCGATTCAGTTTATCGATGAGGGAAGAAAGCTGATCAAAACTTGTATCCCATTGCAGGTGCCAGTGCTCATGGCGCATGCCGACTCTGTCGCAACTCTTGAACTTCTGCGTGATGTAGCTCGTGCTCGCGGGATCATTCCCGACTTGGACGATGACGAGCTTGGGATCGAACACTTCCACCTGGGGTCTGAGTGCATCGAGGAGCTGATCGGCCACCGGCTTGCCGGAGAGGATGTGGGCGGACACGGCGGCAGTATAGAGGATTCAGAGGATTCAAAAGAAACAGAAGATTCAGAGAATGATCCATTGTCGCTTCCTCTGAATCATCTGAGTCCTCTGCTGAAGTATTCGACTGGCGAATTCGTTGCCGACGTCGGAAAATCCACGCGTCCTTCTTTCGTCAATGAATTCAGGCCATTGCTCTGCACCGCACCCTGCGAAACGGTGTAGAGGGAATCACCGATGCGGAGAATCCGTTGAATATCATTCGGGCCGCCGTACCAGTACTGTCCGGCCTTTTGGAACGTGGAAGCATCGTACTGCGTGATCGTTCCCTTCAGAGTGAATCCGCGCTGGAGATCGACACCGTAGACGTAGGCTCCTTGGAAGACCGGGCTCGCGGAAATCCCGCTCGGATCACTCGATTTCTGATTCTCCGGAACCTTCATCACGGTGATCGGGAAGCTCATGAGTCCTCGCTCTTTATCAAACAAGAGCGCTTTGTGATCGGTGAGGAGGGGACTATCGGTGCCACGATTGCCGATGACGACGTGCGACATCTCCTTGGGATTGCTCACGTCCGAAACATCGAAGAGCGCGAGCTTCATACCCTGGACCGCCGTGTAGTACACGGCATTGTTCGAATGGATCTTCTCCTTGTCGATCGACTCATCCACGTCCTTTCCGAAGCCGATCAAGTGCGTGGCATCGTAGGGATGCAGATAATTGCTGTAGCCGGGGATGCTGAGCCGTCCGAGAATCTTGGGATTCTTTGCATCGGACGTATCGATGACGAAGAGGGGATCGATGCTCTTGAAGGTGACAACGTATGCGCGGTCGCCGAGGAAACGCACGGCGTAGATGCTCTCTCCGGGAGCGATGTCGGTGACGCTCCCGAGCTGCTGCAGGTCCATGCCGAGGACAAAGAGGTCATTTGTCTGCTGCGTTTCATTCGAGATCGTGGTCTGTCGCGTCGTCGCGATGCGGAACGTGTCAGCATTTTCATCCATCGAGAATTGATTCAAGATGTGGCCCGGAACCGATCCTTGTGCCGCGAAAGCGAGCGCGCCGTCGTGGAGGGCGAATCGGTACACGACCGTCTGCTCGCTGGATTGAGGGTTCACGGCATTCCAGTTGTACTGCCACTGTGTGGTCGCCACGTAGAGGTTTTTGAGCGACGCATAGACGTTCTGGCCGTCACCGAGGATGACCGAGCGCTTCACCTCGCCGTTCCGATCGTCGAGCGGGACGGAGGCGACCGTCAGATACGCGGGCGAGGGTACGTGCGGCAGGATCGTGACCGCGGTGCACGGCGCGATGGGGATTTCCGTTGAGCCGGTGAGCGAATCCCGCATCTGCGGCACGAGCGTGCTCACATCAACGTTCAGTGGCATCGACCAGTACATCATCGGTTGCTGCACGACGAGCAAGAGTCGGCTCCCGATGAGGCGCGTGGAGACCGTCGATCCATCGAAAGCAAGCGTGCGAACCTCTTTGGGGTGAGCGGCATCCGCAATGTCATAGAGGCGCGCCATGGATGTTTGCGTGTTCCGGATAGGACGCATGATCATCCCTGGGATCATCTTCGGCATGGGCTCGGCATCCCAGCTTTGACCGAGGACGACCAGCGTCGAGCCGTTGACATAGAGATCACTCGGCGTGAATTGCTGATTGGTGTAGTCGATGGTTGCGAGTTTTTTCATTGCCGTCGCCGGCTGAGCCTGCACGACATGCACGGTCTTATTGCTGATCGTGTAGATACGCGTTCCATCTGTCTTGACGATGTCGCCCTCGTCGACGCCCTCGACCTGCACGTTCGTTTTCGAGTAATCCGCGTTGGATTGGGTTTCGGCCATCCTATCCATGCCTGCCGCCATCGGCGCCGCAACGGCATGTCCTTTCGCCATCGAAACTCCGAGCATCGGATATCCTCCCTGATTCACGTTCGTCGATTCCTGCGCGAACGCGCTCAGATCCTCACACGACTTCGCCGTTTGAACCGTGTCCGATGCAAAATTCACGTTCGTGTCCGGATATTTTACATTCAGATAGCCGATCGACGGTTGATCGGTCTTCTTCTGGGAGAGGCGCCACATCATTTCCGCCATTTCTCCGCGCGTCACAAGATGTGTCAGAGAGCGGATCGATGGCGGTATTGCTTTGGCGGATTCGAGCGCGCGCGCGTACGGCTCGTACCAGTCCGAAGAAGTTGTTCGGATCTTCTGATGGTAACCCAGTGCGAGGATCTTTCCTGCTTCCACGAAACTGATCAGCCGTTCCGGATGGAAAAGACCGTCGGGATATCCCTCAATGACGCCTTCGTCCTTCGCTTGGCACACAAGCGTCGCAAACCATTGACCTTTCACGTCCGTGAAGCACTCATCCGGAGTGCCGCTCGTCTGCGTTGTCCCTCTTCCCTGGAGGGCAATCTTCAGGAATTCCGCGCGGTTGATCGTCTGCTTCGGCTTGAACATTCCATTGGAATATCCAGTCAGCACGCCCTTCGTCTTGAGAGCGCCAATCGCGGTTGCGTACGAAGTAGACGCATTCACATCTGTGAAGCTCGCCGCGGAAGCGAGGAGCGGGATGGCGTTTGCAAGCGTGAGAATGGAGAGAAGAAGACACAAGCGGGTGCGGGGCGATCGCATGGGGTATGGGGGAAAAAATACGTAAGGCTATGACACGATTCGGTGCGGACTCTTACCGATGATAGTCCAGATTTGTTCCTGCACCAGTGTCTTGTCGCTGGAGGAATCTATGACGATCACATGCCGATCCTTGTTCGCCAAACGGCGGTAGACCTCGTGCACGCGTTTCTGGAATGACAGGCTCTCAAATCTGTCGATCGTCCTCCGTCTCGAGAGCCGTTCTATACACACCGCGAGGGGAGGGAGGAGCAGGATGGTCTTCTCGGGCTTGGGAAATACGTCATTCATGGCGCGGAATCGGTCCGTATCGAGACCCTGCGCTTCGCCGTACGCGAGTGTCGATAACGTGTAGCGGTCGCAGATCACTGTTCTTCCTGCTTCGAGAGAGGGGTTGATGATGGTCTCGACGTGCCATGCGCGATCCGCCGTGAAGAGGAGCTGGAGCGTGTTGGGTTCGAGGTCGCTTGTGCCAAGCTGCTTGCGGATGAAGCGCCCGACCGGGCCTTCGGTCGGCTCAGCGGTCAGCAGAACGTTTGTATGACCTTCATCCCGCAGCCTAAGCGCGAGCAACCGCGAGTGCGTCGTGGTGCCGGAGCCGTCGGGGCCTTCGAGGACGAGGAAGGAGGGGAGCATCGCAGGAGGAGTGTAGTGCGTTCTGTGTCGTTCAGGAATTCTCATTGCAGAGCAATGCTTTCACCAATCCGTAATCGGACTCACGTCCCATTTTCCGTATGCCGATGACCATGGGTACATTTCGGGTGAGACGGCGAGACCGGCTCGGACCGGATTATTGTGAATGTAACGAAGCGCGAGGAATGGACGATGCACGATGGTCGCATAATACCGCCGTTGCCAGAGCTTTTTTCTTCCGATGTTGAACGTCATGCCCGATTTGAATGTTCCCATCACCACCGCGACGGTTTCCGGCGGCGGAACATTGAGCAGGAAGTGGCAATGATCGGGCATGATCACGAATCCGTAGAGCAAGAATGGATGGAGGTCTTGAACACGATAGAGGCATTCGACAGCCTCGAGAGCGCAGGCAGGGTCAGCGAAGACCGGTTCGCGGTTCAAGGTGACGGTAGTGATCATCAGAATTTGTCCATTCTGGATGGGGTGCCGTTGCGTCATGGAGGCACCATACAAGGTTGTGGTATAGCCGCACGCCTTCGCGCGTGCGGCGAATGAAGCCAGCAGGCAATTACAGTATTCAAAAGCCAAAAAAGACGTTCTGCGTGGCAACAGAACGTCCATGGTTTGCAACGTCCTAGCCGCGCCCGCGAAGGGGCCGCGGCTAGGACGTTGTTCACACATTGATCAATAATCCCCCATGCCACCCACCCCTTCCATTCCGCCCCCGCCGGGCATCGCGGGCATGTCCTCCTTCTTGGGGATGTCGGTGACGGCCACTTCGAGCGTGAGGAACATCGCCGCGACGGACGCGGCGTTCTCGAGAGCGGAGCGTGTCACTTTCTTGGGATCGATGACCATGGATTTCACCAGATCCTCGTACTTCTTGGTGACGGCGTTGTACCCGATGTTGCCCTTCTCGTGGCGGACCTTCTCGACCACCACCCTGCCCTCCACCCCGGCGTTGTTCGCGATGTGCATGCACGGGGCCGTGAGCGCGCCGCGGATGATATCCACGCCGATCTGCTCGTCGGGGTTTTCGGATTTCACCTTGTCCAGGGCGTCGATGGCGCGGATGTAGGCCGTGCCGCCGCCGGGGACGATCCCTTCGTCCGCTGCGGCTCTCGTCGCCGAGATCGCATCTTCCACTCTGTGTTGTTTCTCCTTCTGTTCGATCTCGGTGGCCGCGCCCACCTTCACCACCGCGACTCCTCCCGTGAGCTTGGCGAGACGCTCCTGAAGTTTCTCGCGATCGAAATCCGACTTGGTGTGCTCGAGGACGATTTTGATCTCGCCGACGCGGCCGTCGATGTCGCTCTTGCGGCCGCCGCCGTCGATGATCGTGCAGTCGTCCTTGGTGGCGATCACGCGGCGCGCGGTTCCCAAGTCGTCGATCGTCGTGTTCTCGAGCTTGAGGCCCACTTCTTCGGAGATGACGCGGCCTCCCGTGAGAGCGGCAATATCGCGCAGTATTTCCTTGCGGCGATCCCCGAAGGCCGGAGCCTTGATGGCGAGCGTGGAGAAGGCGCCGCGGAGCTTATTGACGACGAGGGTCGCGAGAGCCTCGCCTTCCACGTTCTCGGCGATGATGACGAGTTCCTTCTTTCCCTTTTGCGCCAACGCTTCGAGCAGCGGGAGGATGTCCTGGATCGCGGAGATCTTCTTGTCGGTGATGAGGATGGAGGCCCGGTCGAAGACGGCCTTCATGCCGCCCGCGTCCGTCACGAAGTACGGCGAGATGTAGCCCTGGTCGAACTGCATGCCTTCCACGTACTCCTTCTCGATGCCGAGCGTCTGCCCGGCTTCGACCGTCACGACCCCGTCCTTTCCCACCTCGTCGATCACCTCCGCGATCACGGTCCCGATCTCTTCATCCTGCGCGGAGATCGTGGCGACCGCCGCGAACTCCTCTTTCTTGGTGATGGACTTCTTGATCGTCTCCAGATAGTGGGTGACCGCGTCGACGGCCTTGAGAATCCCGGTCTTGATGGAGATGGCGTTCTTCCCCGAACCCAGGTGCTTGAGTCCTTCCTGCATGATTGCGTGCGCCAAAACCGTTGCGGTCGTGGTGCCGTCGCCGGCGGCGTCGTTGGTTTTGGTCGCCGCCTCCCTCACGAGCTGCGCGCCCATGTTCTCGAAGGGATCCGGCAGTTCGATTTCCTTGGCCACCGAGACGCCGTCCTTGGTGACGGTGGGGCCGCCGTACTTTTTCTCGACGCAAACGTTTCTGCCGAGAGGGCCCATGGTGGCCGAGACGGCGCTGGCGAGTTTCGCGACACCCTTGAGGAGTTTCTCGCGTGCTTCGTTGCCGAAGATAAGTTGCTTTGCCATATGTTAGGAGTTAGGAATTAGGAGGTTAGGAATTAGGAAGCGAGCTGAGAGGGAATCAGGCGATGACGAGGCCGAGGATGGATTCCAGGTGAAGGACTTTCACTTCGATGTCCTTGCCGTCCATCGACTTGAGCTTCACGTCATCGCCGGCGTACTTTCCGAAGAGCACGCGGTCGCCCACCTTTAAGAACTCGGAGGGGTTCGCGGTGTCTTTGCCCACCCCACCCTTGCCGACCGCGAGCACCACTCCTTCCTGCGGTTTTTCGCCGGATGCGGTATCGGGAATGACGATGCCGGAGGCCGTCGTCTGCTCGCGTTCAATGGGGCGAACGACGACGCGGTCGCCGATGGGTTTGATGTTCACGGCGAGCTTCACGGTATCCTGCTTTGCGGTTGCCATAGAAAGAAAGGGGAAATGGAGAGAACGAAATGGAACAATTGCGGCGAAGCGTCCTAGGCCTGTTCGTCGATGGAAGATCGTTTGCTTCAGGCGAAAGATTCGCGAAGCCGAATTAGCAGTCGGTATTTTAGAGTGCTAATTTGGGAAGTCAAGAGTCTTCCATGAGAAGCTACTGCTTTGAGTTCACATATGCACATTCCTTTCAAGGGTGCAGATCTGAATATTTCGTTTCGCTAGTGCAAAATTCGAGCGAAAACGTTGCATGGGGAATGCGTGGAAGATACAGTTTGCCCATGGATAAAGTCGTACACTTCGAGATTCCGGTAAACGATCTGGATGAGGCCCGGAAGTTCTATTCCATCTTCGGGTGGGAGCTGCAGGATTGGCCGATGCCCGACGGCTCCACGTACGTCGGCGTGCGCACGGTCAGCGTCGACGAGAAGACGCGCATTCCAAAAGAGCCCGGCGCCATCAATGGCGGCATCATGAAGCGCACCAAAGACGTGAAGGCTCCGGTCTTGGCCATCAACGTTTCCTCCCTCGATGAGAAGATCAAGCAGGTGGAGAAGGCAGGAGGATCCCTTGTGATGCCGAAGGTCGAGATGATGGGAATGGGATTCTACGCGTACGTGCAGGATCCCTCCGGGAACGTGGTCGGATTGTGGGAGGATGCGAAGAAGGCGTAGATGCCGTTTTATTCCGGCGTGGTATGCTTGTCTTACGATAATTTGAATTTTTCATGCCGCGGATTGGTTTCGTTCTTTCAACTATTTTGCTTCATGATTGTGCCGACGTGGCGGCCCCTTCGACAGGCTCAGGCCCTATTGATCATCGTTCATTCCTCGATCTTTCTTCTCCACAGAAATTGCCGACGTGGCGGAATTGGTAGACGCGCACGCTTCAGGAGCGTGTGTCCGAAAGGATGTGAGAGTTCGAGTCTCTCCGTCGGCACCATAAGAGAGTGGCCTTCTCCCGAATGCCGCTTTCGACCTGTGCCAAGCCACATTCGAGCGGTCGGAGCGTACCGAGTTCAGCTTCCAATCTCTCCTTCCCCTTCAAAAAGCTGTTATATGGCTCTGCGAAGACCACAGTGAGCACTCCATCCTTCAGTTCGAACCGCTGGCCGAGCCGATGGAGCATCGTGAGGCGGGCATCGCGATCTTTCTCCTTTTTGAAGCGTTCCTCCAGTGCATCGGTGAACTTGATGTGATCGGCCAGGTCGTCCGTCTCCTCTTTCACGGAATGATCAAAGTCGTTGATGAGCTCCTTGGCGTGCTCGCGCTCTTTCTGGAGTTCCGCGAGTTTCTCTTGGAAAATCTCCTCCGGCACCTTCGTCGCCAGAGTGATCTGCCGTTCCATGAGGGTACTGATCTTTTGAAGCACCCCTTTATAGTTCTCCTGCAACTTTTCAAATTGCCGCTGCTGTCGCTGCCCTGTTTCTCCATGCGTGCGCTCAATCCATTGGAGGGAGAGCTCGACGATGGATTGCGGCAACTCTGCCTTCACAGTCTTCTCCGTGATTTGCTCCTCCAGCTTGTCTTCCAGGATGCATTCGCGTTGTTCACAATGAGATTCCCTGCGGCGCTTGGCGCATCGGTAGTACCGATACTCACTTTCTCATGACATAGGCCACATCCGGATGCTGGAAGAAGCAGAGGACAGCCGAAATGTCTTTCTGGAGTGAATGAAGATGTGAACGGATTTGAGCGACGAAGGCTTGCTTCGAACGAATGACTTTTCGCTTCAC
>JACQCJ010000006.1 GCA_016201685.1 Candidatus Peregrinibacteria bacterium
CCGCTTGCCGCCGTGGTACGGATTCTCCTCAACGATTACGCGGACGGTCGGCTGAACATTGAAACTCATACCATTGCGGAATCCATCCCGGTTGATGCGCGGACACAGAAGAGCATGGACAGGGTTGTGCAGCAATGGCGTGCTAGAATCGATGCATGATCGTCATCGTCGCAGACAGCGTCCGGCGAAAGGAATTCAAGCATGGACATATTCCGGCTACCGATTTGGAAACGATCCTGAGCAGTTACGCCGAAGGCATAGTTGTGCCACTCAAAGGAGAAAGGCTTCCTCACGCTTCACGGCTCATCAAGATCTACGCGACGACTGCGCGAGGAGCCAGACGCATCGTCTTTCTCATCGACGTGGAAACAGGAACGGGATTTTTTCTCTTCTATAGGAGCAAGAATGACGTGCTGGGGAAGAATATCAGCATTAAAAATCCCGCGTTTAAGAAACGGCTCCTGGCATATCTCGATCTACTCAGTGCGGATATTGTTCGCAAAGCCTACATGGAGCATCGGATACTATAGAATTTGACCATCAATCGCACCCGATCTGCTTGAAGTGCTCGATCACGTTGCCGTGCGCCACGCACACGAGATCGAGACGGTACGCGCCCTGATAGC
Source organism: Candidatus Peregrinibacteria bacterium (assembly GCA_016201685.1). Taxonomy (GTDB): domain Bacteria; phylum Patescibacteriota; class Gracilibacteria; order Peribacterales; family Peribacteraceae; genus JACOTD01. The sequence continues at coordinate 627 of JACQCJ010000006.1, forward strand.
AGTGCCGCGTCACCCACCGGATCGCGGATCGCCGGATCTTCTGGTGCTTGCGGTAGCCGGCATTCATGCCGGGCGGGAACCGCTCGCTGTACCACGCGCGGGACTTCACCTCAACGAACACGAGGACGGAGTCGACCGGATCGAACGCAAGGATATCGATCTCGTCTTTTCCCAGCCGGATGTTGCGGCCGCGGATCTCATAGCCGAGGGACTGGAGGAATGCCGCAGCGACGTGTTCTCCTTGTTTTCCAATGAGGAGATGGGGCGGTGTTTTCGTTGGGATGATGCTGTCCATGAAACGTATGTGGTATATGGTATGTCGTATATCGTATGTCGAGCGCTATACCGTATACGATATACGACATACGAAATACCAATTCCGTCCACCAATCCTCCTTGCATCAAAGGTGTACATACGTACACTTCTCTCCGCTGCTTCCTCAAATTCCATGGCAACTCAGCTGACCTCCTTCGCAAACATCGGACTCAAGAGCGAGCGCATCACCGTCGAAGTCGGCATCGGATACGCCGAAGAACCCAAGTTCTTCATTGTGGGGCTCGGCGATACGGCCGTGCAGGAGAGCCGGCAGCGCGTGAAGATCGCGCTCAGGAGTTGCGGCTTCCACATGCCCTCCGGCCGCGTGATCACCGTGAACCTGGCGCCCGCGGACATTCGGAAAGTGGGCCCGCGCTACGATCTCCCGATCGCGCTCTCGCTCCTCCTCGCGCAAGATGTGGTCTCCGTTCCCGAGGAGAAGATCCGCCAGACCGCCTTCCTGGGCGAACTCGCGCTCGATGGATCGCTTCGGCACGTCTCAGGCGTGCTTCCGGCGGCGATCGCGTGCGCGAAGATGGGAATCAAGACACTCGTTGTCCCGGCCGCGAACGGCCCTGAAGCGGCGCTCATCCCCGGCATCGAAGTGATCGCGCCGGAGAACCTGGGCGAGCTCGTGGACATCCTCTGCGGCGAGCGGAAGGCGGCGCCGATCCCTCCTCCTGCGGCGAGCCCGGCCCACGCGTTCGATGAATTGATCGATTTCGCCGACGTGCGGGGGCAGGAGCACGCCAAGCGCGCGCTCGAGATCGCGGCGGCGGGCGGCCACAACGTGCTCATGAGCGGCACGCCGGGATCGGGGAAGACGCTCCTCGCGCGAGCGTTCCGTCGCATTCTCCCACCCCTGACGCAGGACGAATCCATCGAGGTGACGCAGATTTACTCGGTGGCGAACCTGCTCCCCAAGGATGCGCCGCTCATGCAGGAGCGTCCGTTCCGCATGGTGCACCACACGGCGAGCGGCGTCTCGATCGTGGGGGGAGGACAGATTCCCGGACCGGGCGAGATCAGTCTGGCGCACCGAGGCGTGCTCTTCATGGACGAATTGGCTGAATTCCCGGCGCAGGTGCTCGAGGTGCTGCGGCAGCCGCTCGAGGACAGAACGATCACGATCACCCGCGCGCAAGGGTCGATCACCTTTCCCGCCGATTTCATCCTCGTCGCGGCGATGAACCCGCCGGAATATTCCGCGGGAGGCGCGCAGAAAATCCAACGGCGGATCTCGGCACCGCTCCTCGACCGCATCGATTTGAAGATCGATGTCCAGGCCGTGCCGATCGAAGATCTGCAGAAGAAGCCAACGGCGAACGGCGACTGCTCGGACACGATCCGGGAACGCGTGGCACGCGCACGCGCGATCCAGCGCGAGCGGTTTTTTGGCATGCGGACGCAGACGAACAAGGAAATGAACGTGAAACAGATCGATACGCTCTGTCCGCTCGACGCCGCATCAGTGAAGCTTTTGCAGAATGCCGTGCAGCGCTTGGGCCTCTCCGCGCGCAGCTACCACCGCACGATCAAAGTGGCGCGCACGATCGCGGATTTGCAGGGAGAAAACTCCATCTCGGCCTCGCATATCGCGGAATCACTGCAGTATCGGCAGAATATCAGAGGATAGGGAATTGCGATTTGCGAATGGCAAAGGGCGAATTGCGAATGACACTCGGAATTTTGGTCATTCATTCGCAACTTGCCACTCGCCATTCGCCATTCGTAATGCTCTTCTCTCGGAAAGAACTATGCTCTACTCTACCCCCACACTTCTCCCTCATTGTCCATGCGCTCACTCCTCCGATCATGTTCCCTTCTCTTCGTGCTGACGCTGATGCCTCTCACAACGCTGGCGGCCTCTTCGCAACCGAACCAGCTCTTCGCTGCATTCAATGCGCAGAAGCAGCCGGTGGATTTCACCTACGAGCTCCACGGCCGTTACGGGCAATCCTCCCTCAGCGCGTCGATATCGGGATCGCAGCAACAGGGAGCATCCATGCTCGAAGGCAAAGCGAGTGCTGCAATGACCGTGGACGTGAAGACCCGGAGCACAACCGTGCACATTCTCCTCCATATGAGAATACTCAACGGGACAGGCTACATCTTCGTTGATTCCGTGAGCGGCACATTCTCGAACGATCCCGCGCATGCCGCGCTGACCTTCGCCACCAAGCGCTGGATTGCGCTCGATCTTCGCGACGGAGCTTCGTTGCAAGGAAGCGATGCAACCGGCATGCTCTCTGCGCTGGATTCGATTCTTACGCTGCAGGCGAAGTCGAAGGGGACGAGCACAATCTACACGCTCGGACTGCAACGGGAGGCGGCCAAGAATGCTCTTGCGATGCTGCGGTCCATGATGAATTCCACGGACATGGCATCGTTCGGAATCTCGCCGCTCAACCAACCGCCCACGGTCACGTTCACCGCCACGGTCACGACGGACGCGAAGAACCATATGGGATCGATGACGGTTCATCTCACGTTCATGAATCGCGTCGTGTCTCTCACGCTCGACGGCCGTACGACGGCCCGCACCTCGCCCGTTTCCGTCTCGGTTCCGCCCAATGCCCTCACCCTCCAGAACATGATGGCCCTCTGGCAACCCATGCCCGTCAGTCCGATGATGGCGCCGATGCACGCTCCCGGGATGATAGAGCCTGCGATGCAGCCATCCTTCGACGTTCCCGCGGAAGGCGATACGAACGCCGCGACCTCCACCGCGCAAAACAACGCGACCGATTGCTCGACGGATCCCTCGCTCGTGCGCAAGGGATTGTGCGGACCCGTTCCGCTGCGACTGCGGAATAGATCTGGGGGAAAGGGCTAGGAAATAGGGCAATGAATCAATCCACCTTCGCTCCTGCGGGAGCTTCCTCCTTCGTCAGCCTAGGCTGACTACGGCGGACAGGTCGGTGGACGAGCGGCCTGGAGGAAGCATATCTGCGAGCGAAGGTATGGTCTGATTCCCCGGACTGAGAGCCCGGAAAAGGGAGTCCAGAGTTCCTGACCTTCATAGTTCGCCTTGGGCGGACGACGGAGGTTGCTCTGGGGGTCATGCCAGTGATTGTTTGTGTAAATCCCCTAGCCCCAGCCCTGGCCCTAGCCCTAAGATCACCGCAATGCCCTTCGCCGACGCACTGACCGCCGCCACGAAAAAGAAGTCCCCCATCTGCGTGGGGCTCGATCCGCAACTGGAGAAACTCCCCGCAGAACTCTCCAAAGATCCTGACGGGGTGCTCGCCTTCACGAAAGGCATCATTGATGCAGTGAAAGACATTGCCTGCTGCGCAAAAATCAATCTGGCATTCTTCGAGGTCTTGGGGTGGCAAGGGATGAAAGTGTTCTGGGAAACCTGCACGTACGCCAAAGAACGGAATCTGATCGTGATCGCCGACGGCAAGCGCAACGACATCGGCTCCACGTGCGAGGCGTACGCCGAGGCGTATTTGTACGAGGGGAGTCCCGTCGATGCACTCACCGTAACGCCGTATTTGGGATCGGACGGGGTTGCGCCCTTCATCGAGCGCTGCGTGAAGAATGACAAAGGCATCTTCGTGCTGGTGAAGACCAGCAACAAGAGCTCCGGCGAACTCCAGGATCTCCCTGTCGGCGACGAAGTCGTCCATGAGCACCTGGCGCAACTCGTGGAGAGCTGGGGAGCGCAGCACCTGGGGAAGGAGACTTCGCTCTCGTGCGTGGGTGCGGTGGTGGGCGCAACGTACCCCGAGGAGATGAAGTACCTGCGAACATTGATGCCGCACATCCCGTTCCTCATCCCCGGCTACGGCGCGCAGGGGGGGACGGCCCAGGATGTGAAGTATGGATTCATCCGACATGGCACCGGGGCGATCGTGAACGCCTCACGATCGATTATCTATGCTTCCAGCGCAGCAGATTGGAAGGAAGTCGCAGGGAAGGCGGCGGAGAGGATGGCGCAGGAGATCGCGGCGACTTTGGGTTGATTGGTTTGTTGGTTGATTGGTTTTTTAGATGCAAGCTTGATCGAGGGTCTCCAATCGACGAAGAAACCAAAAAACCAATCAACTTTCGTCGGTGCAAGTGCTACTTCCAGAGAGTGCCCTTCGCAATCGGACTTTGGAGTTCCGTCCAGGTATAGTCGCTCGCTCCATCGCTCCAGTGCACGGCGCCATTGTCGCCCAGGCTCCCGGGCTGGTTCAGCGTCACCTGGAGAAAGGGATTCACCGACCCTTGATCCACGGCGACATCCCCGTAGAGACGCAACACGATGGGATCGCGGCCGATGCTGCCCAGCTCGGGGGGGATGGCGGAGCAACTGACCGTGGAACCGTTCACCGAGCAGGAGAGGTGCGTCCCGCCGCTCGGCGATGCAAGGGACCAGTTCATCACGGCCACCGACGGCGCTTTGGATACCTGGAATTCGAGATTCCGCAACCGCACGGTCGCTCCCGTGAGAGCCTTCGCCGAAAAGGAGAATGCTCCAAGCACCTGGTACGTTCCGGTCGCGAGGACGGACTGAGTGTCCCCCGCATTCGCAACCGCGGTGATCGTTCCCTGCGCCGTTTCGTGCTTGGGGTAGACAGTCGCGGGTGCCGGCACGGTCCATGTGGACTGACTGTCCTGGCCGCGCACGCCCACCGACCATCGATCGACCTGCACGAGTTGACCGGGAAATCCGCCGTTATTCTTGGGATTGAGACGGACTTCGATGGCGAGCACCCGCTGTGTTCCCTTGGAAATCACGGAGCCTCCGCTCGAGACGAACGTCCCCTTCCAGGTCTTGTCCGAATCGTCCAAGTAGTGGCTGAGCGAGAGTTGGCCGATATCGCGACCGTCCTGATCCACGAGGAACATCGCGTCGATCGACGTGATCTTCGCCTTCAGAACCACCGTGGCGGATTGGACGTAGATTCCCTCGTGTTCGGCGAAGAAATTGGCATCCGCGAGCGGCTGGCTTCGCCTTCCCAGAATGAGAAAATGACTGCGCGAGGGGAGATCGAGGGCCACTGAAGAAGACGATGAAGAGGATGAAGACGGAAGAGACGAGGAAGAAGAACTGCTGAATGACGATGCGACCGAGCTGCTCGAAGACGAACTCGCCAACGAAGAGGATGAGGAAATCACATGCCCTTGCTCGGCGCTGCGGTAGAGATCGAGTTCTCCCAAAGACTCCGCATGGAAGGCCGCGACGAGCCGCGCCATCTCGCCGCGCGTGAGCGGGTCGCCCGGCTCAAGGGAAATCGGCAACGATGTCCGATGCTGCCCCGCCGCGCGGACGTACGGCGTGAACCATTCATCGCTTGGCTGATGATCGAGCGTGTAATCGTACAGATTGCCGAGCATCTTCAACGCTTCGGCGTAGAGGACCGGTCGCTCCGGATGGAAGCGGCCATCGGGGAATCCTTGGACGAGGCCGAGATATTTGGCGGCACACACGGTACGCGTGAACCATTGGCCGACCGACACGTCGGGAAAGCAGCCCTGATCGGACTCATCCGGAGTCCCATATCCTGTTTTCAGGAGTGGGAGATAGATAAGAATCTTGGCAAATTCCGCCCGATTGAGGCCCCGCTGCACTGCAAAGACATTCCCCGGATTTCCCTGGACTGCTCCAAGATTCGTCAGGAGACTGATCCCAGCGACTTCCGCCGTGCTGAACGTTCGGCTGTCACGATAGAGATGCTGGGCGGTCGGCGTGTAATTGAGCGCAAGGACGATGCTCGGGGCAAGGAGCGTGAGAGCGATGAGGGAAGTGAGCCGACGCATAACCGGAGGAGTGTACTGCGGATGACAATATTTCGCACGTTTTTGGGGAATTTTCAGGCACAGACGAAGAATTGCGATTTGCAAGTTGCGAATCGCGAATGAAAGCCCAAAGACTCCAATTTTCATTCGCAAATCGTCTCCCGATGTTCCCCGAGCGTCGTGAAGTGGTACCGGAACAATTCCGCACGGATGAAGCGTGGTGGATGATCGGGGAAGGGATTGCTCGCCAGAAGACTCAGAACGTCAGGGCTTCCTTGCAGCAGCCGGACGAGGAAGTTCTGGAACCAGGGATTCGCCTCGTACGGACTCAATGCCGCGAACCACATTTGCCAATCGAGGCGCGGTTGGTGCGGTTCGACGAAGGCCGGGACGCGGTCGAGCGCTCCGGGCTTCCAGCGGAATTCATACGGAAACCAGTGCTGACCATCTTCACTCCCTTCGACGACGATCTCATCGCGCTCCCTCGTCATCACGCGGAAGAGGCCGTAACTGTTTGCGCTGCGCAGCGGCGAGAGCAATGAATCGAGAGTATCGATCGGCGGAAACGAGACGCCGGGAAGGACGGTCTCGAGAATTTGATTCGCCGTGACGAGGAGAATCGGAATAGCGAGAATGCAGAAGAGGATTCCCAGCGCGAATGGCATCGATGGAAGAGTGGACGAGACGGGGAAAAAGGACTGCAATCGATGTGGAAGGATCGCTCGCCATTGAGCGTCATCGAGAAGCAGCAGCGAGAGCGCGATCGAGAGCAGATTGAAGAAGGTGTAATTGCCGGTGAGGAAAATGAGCACTTGCAGCACGATGAATCCCGCGCACGCGATTGCGCGCAGCGTCGGCGACCCGAGAATGAGAAAGGGGAAGACAATCTCGACGACGTACATCAAAAACACGGAAAAGCGCCCGAAGAGATCGGGGAGTTGATGGACGTACCAGCCGATCCAGGTGGGGAGCGGCTGCGTCTCGTAGTGATAGTGCAGCGCCGTGAGGTCTTTCCACGACGAATCGCCGCTCGTAAGCTTCACAACGCCCGACTCGAACATGAGACGGAAAAGCAGCCACCACAAGAGCAGGAGCGCTATCCGCGGCATCATGGTCTCTCGCAAGAAACCAGGAAACAGAGATTGAGGCGCGACGAAAATAGCGAGAAGGAGTGTTTCGAGCAGCAGAATATCCCATTGGAAGCTCAGGAATTCCTGCCCCGCGACGACGAGCGAGAGGTAAAGGATCCAGAGAATGAGGAGGCTGATCGAGGGCGCGATGCCGAGGATGAGCGTGATGGAGAAGATGACGCCGAGCGCGCAGAGGATCGTGAGCATCGCATCGCTCGAGGAAAGCCAGAGGAGAGTCGGAGCAACCCGGAACCGATCGATGCCCGGAATCGCCGACTTCACGGCTTGCAGAAAAGACCCGACCGGCAGAATCCCATTGCTCCCGACGAGCCCCGTGATCTGCACCGAGAGCGACACAAAGGCAATGAGGGAAATCACGCCCAGCAGTCGCAGAAAGATCCACCGGCTGATCATGAAGTCCGGCGTGCCGCCCGTGAGCCATGTCACCCACGATCCGAGCGTGCTCTGGTCGGCAAGTGTGGAAAGCATGGGACGGATTCTAGAGGCAATTTTGGAGATAGAAAAACTGAGAACATGAGAATCAATGCCTATGTGCTCTTCCAGAACCATTTCATTTTTTTGCTTTGTTCAAATTCCGTGCTTGCCGTTGCAGGAGGATGAATGATTTTTTGAGGGTATGCCTTCTGCAGGAATTGCTCCAAAGCGAGACTTGTAGAGCCAGTATCTATCGTATCGATATACACGCCGATTTCCTTCTTCTCTTGAAATGGGAGATGACCGTCTGCATCAGTAGGGAACAATGCTTGAGATAAATCCTCGTGCAATGCCACTGCTCGCACGGGGAATGTTTTCCCTTTCAAGCGCCTCAGATAGGAACTGTACATTGTTGCCATCAGATAATCCCCCGAGAGAGGCGAAAAGATGCCAAGATCGTTTCGCCGAAGGAGCTCCTGAACAGAGCGCACTCCGAATTTGTTATTGTGAGTCAGGTCCCATGCAAGCGTGAAATCGGGATCGATGTGCAAACAGCGAAGGCGGCCGATGATTGAATTGCCAACGACGTCTCGCAAGCTGCTTCTGGCCCATGTGCTGATGCCGTACACGGAGTACTGTCTTTTTGCGTCGGAGAGAAGATCCTGCCATCTTTCAAATTCTTTGGTGCCATGCATCGTCCTCGATATTTTCGCGGCAAAAAAATCTCCCGCTGCATTGGCTAACTGTTCTGCATGCAACAAGGCATCTTGGTGCGAGTGGATCGGCTCTTGTTTCCCAAACACCTTCAAAATTTTTCTCCGCAGGCGCAATCCTATTGTTTCCTCCTGAAAAATAGCCGTCCTCATCCTTCTCAGCCGAGTAACGGTTTCATCCATCCCTCGAATTTCCACATCCTTCCAGAGTCGTTCGATGCGAGCCATAGGTATATCATGCTTTACTTTACATATTTTGCAATAGCTCGCCATCGCCGCCCTGGCCTTCAAAATCCATGCGGATGCGGCGCCGGCGCGGGTGGTGGCGATGGTGGGGGGTTGAAAAACTGAAGTGAGGGTCGCTCACGCGTCAATCTTCGCCTTCTCCACATCAAAGGGGATTTTGCGAGGGAAGAGGAAAGCAAAAATCGCGGTGATAGCGATAATGTCAATCGATGCAACGACGCTGATCCAGACGATGCCCTTGTAGTTTCCGTAGACAAAGAGCGGGACCCCGAGCACGAACGCCGTGAGGATGCCCCAGAAGACGCCCGTGGAACTCAAGCGATTCCAGTAGAGGCTCAGCACCGTCGGCACCGCGATGCAGGCGGCAATGGTGTTGAAGATCCACCAGAGATACTGCAGCCCGAATCCCGGAATGTATACCCCTTCGCTTTCATTTTCTCAATTTTCTCTCCACATCCGTTGTTCTCCATTTTCCTCAAGAAGACGTATGAAAGCTACGGAGGCATGCTTTGGAGAGTTTGCTGGTTGTCCAGATTTTGTGGGATTACTTA
>JACQCJ010000082.1 GCA_016201685.1 Candidatus Peregrinibacteria bacterium
GACTTGAGAATGGATCGTTGTTCCCGGGAGAGCGTCACGGGGCGCGGCAGAGGACCAGGCATCGGATGGGGAGAATGACTGGTTCGTCATCCTACCCGATTCTCAACCAGACGGGAAATTATGATTTGTTGTACTAGTCATGAGCATCAATTCGCCTATCTGCATCCGAGTTAATTTCTTTTCTTTCTCTTTTTTTCCAAATATTTCATCTCTGATCGTATCGCTGATTGTGACAATCAACTTTTGCTTCAAATTTTCATCCACAAGACCCGCAGCATTGAATTTGCCTGCTATATCGAGAAGCTTTCGTATTTCCATGAACTCGATTTTACGTCTCTGCAGGGACGATCAAAGCAAAATCCCTATTTCTGGTATATTGTCGTAGATTGTCAAAATCGTATTCAAATGGTCATTTTAATCGAATGTGGATCCATGCCATTTGAATCAAATTGACGATCAGTTCTCGTCAGTATATGCTATTTCCGTGATTACGAACATCCTGCGATCGTTCCAGCTCAACGAGAAAGAGATCGCGATTTTCACGAAGGTTCTCGAGACCGGCGCGCAGACCGCATCGCGGATCGCGCGCTTGTGCGAGATGCCGAGGAATACCGTGCGCAGCATTCTCGACGGCCTCGTGAAGAAAGGGTTGATGGTGAAGACGACACGCGCGAACACGCAGTACTACGCCACCGAGAAGAAGGAGAGTCTCATCCGGCTCCTCAAGCATCGCAGAGTTCGGATGGAAGACGAGATCGACATGCAGATCGATCTGCTGGAGAAGTACGGCGAAGAACTCTCGACGCGCCATTGGGCAACAACCAGACCGCGCATCACCTTCTACGAGGGGACTGCGGGGCTGGAGAAAGTGTACGAGGATACGCTGACGGCGCGCAGCGGACTCAAATCGTGGGCTGCCTACGATGCCCTGATGGCCGCGGACGCCACATACTTCAACAAGTACTTCAAGCGGCGAGCGGCCAAGAACATCGCGATGCGGTCGATCCATCCCGACACGCCCGCGGCGCGCGAGGGGCAGGCGCGCGACCGCGAGGAGCTGCGGGAGAGCGCGCTCGTGCCCGCGGACAAATTCAACTGGGTTCCGGAGATTCAGGTGTACAACAACAAAGTGAACATCGCCTCGTGGAAGGAGAAGCTCGGGATCATCATCGAGAGCAAGGAGATCGCCGATGCCATCACCGCGATCTTCGATCTGAGTTTCGAAGCCGCCAAGCGCTACGGGAGAGTGACGGTTTTGCACCCGCCGCGCGAACACTCTGCGAAGCACAAATACCATCGTCAATACACCTGATCGTGCGTGCCGACCGCGATCATTAGGACGACCGCATGTCCATCCTCTTCTCGATAGACAATGCGCAGATCATATCCCGCTTCTATCGCCCGCGCTCCCTCATGCGAACCATGCAATTTGTGATTCCGCAATGAGGGAAGAAATGGATTTTGTTCGAAGATCATCAAAGTTTCCACTGCAGATTTCTGTTGTATGTGACTCAATTTCCGGAACATGCGCTTGAATTTTGTGCTGTAGCGAACGCGCATGATTACGAACGAAGATCCTCAATCATCTCATCCATGGACGAAAAAATTCGAGATACGCGCTTTCCCTGTTTTGCATCTCGAGCGATGCGGTCAAATTCCTTGATCTGTCTGGAAGTAAATTCCTTTCGTGGAGCTTCCAGAGGAAAAGGAATACCGCCTATATCCGTGACCTTCATGAAGAAGACGCGTATGGCCGTCGGCGTATCGATGCCAATTTTCTTGAAGATCTTCTCGGCGCGCCGCCGCAGTTTCACATCGATCCGTACCTGGAGATTCTTGTTTGCCATCATCGGAATGGTACTCCATGCATATGCACAATGCAATGAAGTTGCATATCTTTCAGCCTTTCCTGCCCTTTCTGCCCTCCCAAAAATGGCGTACAATGGAGGGAAATACATGAAATACCTCTCCACGACCGTCATCGCATGCGTCTGCGCTCTTGCCCCGATCAGTTTCGCAACGGCGATGGCGCACGAAGTGTATGTGCTCACTCCTGTGCAAGTCCAGGAGGGACTATCGACGAAAATCGATCTGATGCGCGTCTTCGACAATCCCGAGGATGTGCGGATTTTCTTGGAAGTCACCGCCGCGGTGCTCGTGCTGCTCGTCGTGAACTTCCTTGCACGGCATTCGCAAGCAGGGCGGAAACTCCACGCACGGCTGAGCGCACTCGAGCCGTACGGAGCGGTGATCGTGCGCGTGACGATCGCGGCTTCGCTCTTCTGCTCGGCGGCGACGGGAAGCTTCCTCGGACCCGAACTCTCCCTCGCGATGTTGCCGCTCGCAACTGTGCTGCGCTTCGTGCTCTTCATGCTCAGCGGAATGCTCCTTCTTGGGATCGGGACGGAGATCGCGGCGGCGGTGACGCTCGTGCTCTTTGGGGTCGCCGGATGGATCTTCGGTTGGTACATGATCACCTACGCCAACTATCTCGGGGAGATCCTCGTGCTCGTACTCTTCGGCGCGCGCCGATTCTCACTTGATGAACAATGGATCGGATCACTGAAGCGATTCCCCGAACTTCGCCGCTTTGAGTCGACGATCGCGCGGGTGTGCTACGGCATCGCACTCTGCTACGCGGCGATCACGATCAAATTCCTCCATCCCGAGCTCACCGTGATGGTCGCGAATCAGTACCATCTGACGCAATTCCACTGGCTCTTCCCGTCTGATCCCCTCCTCCTGACATTCGGCGCCGGACTCGCGGAGCTCGCGATCGGCATCTTCATCATCCTCGGCTTCGAATTGCGCTTGGCGCTCGGGATCAGCCTCTTCTCCATCACGCTCTCGCTCCTCTTCTTCGGCGAATCCGTGTGGCCCCACCTCATGCTCTACGGCATTTCCTTGAGACTCTTCTTCGGCGAAGAGCGCTGCACGGTGGATCAGTTCGCGGACGAGCACACGTTGCACATTCTTCGGAAAGAGACCGAACGATGCGGGTGTAACGAGAAGGGCCTCGCCGGAGGGCAACGCGGCAGAGTCTTGGCGTAGAAGAGATTTCGAATCAGGACCAGGGCTTTCGATGTTCGAGATAGCGATAGAGTGCAACGGCTCCCTCCGTGCGCGTGACGAGATGGAACGGTTCGAAGTGCACGCCATCCGTGTCGAAGAAGGGGTATTGCCCCGCGATGGACGAGAGGGAGCGCAGAGCAGGCAATGGAGCGAGATCCACGAAAGGAACGGCTGACGTGGGATGCAGATTGCACGCCTTCGCGAACATCAGCACGACATCCGCACGACTCACCGCTCCGTGGGCATCGAGGTGCTCCGCCGGACGCAGCGACAGGAGATTGAGCCGGAGCGCGGCAGTGGCGTACGCAGAAAGACCGATGGCATCGTTCAATCGTGGCACCAGAAATTCCGAGGGACGACACACATCGAGGATGTGCTGGATCGCTTCGATGCTGGTCCAGCCACGTTCTCCGTCGAAGTCCACATCACCGGTGTGGACGAGAATCCCTCGACGGCAGAGTTCGAGGACGGCGAATCCGTCTTCGGTCTGGAGATCGATGTCGCGGAAGGGCACGAGATACGAACCCATCTGGAGAACGGGATCCCGCATGCCGACGGGCGGAACTTCGCGATCGCCGTTGCAGCGCGAGAGGAACGCCCTGCGCGCGTCTTCTTCGTCCGGCCCGCGCGGAGCGGAGCTGTTGAGGAGAAGAAGCATGGTGGTGCGAAGGAGCTGGCATGCGGCACGTTCGGGGCGGTACGCAGGAGACGGATAGCAGGTGCCGTAGTACAAGGCGCGGTGCGATGATGTGTATGTTCCGCCCTGTTGAAGCAGCGCCTTGAGTTGGGTGCAGAAATCGCGCTTGGACGTGAAGGACATTCCTTGATCCTTCGCGCAGAGTGAGGCATAGAAAGATGCGGGCAGGTTCGTCGGGGAGATGCTCAACACGTGAGAGAGATTGCTGCAGAGATTGAAAACGTCGCTTCCGGTTGCGGAAGGAACAATCGACGGTGCATGCCCGCAGAGCCGCGTGAAGAGATACTGATCCTCTTGATACGAGGCATCGTTGGTCGCGCGGAGGTTGGACTGCATCCGCTTCTCCAGGAGAGGGCACGTATGCATCAGTTCTTCTTCGGGTGGTGAACAGAAGGCCTGGTAGCTCTCTTCATCCTGCGCGAGCATGTCCGGATTCTGCGCCGCGCGGTCCTGCTGAACCCGCGAATGCCAATCATCGCAGCTAATCGGCCCCGCGGACGCATCGCTCGGCGGTGAAATCGTTGAAGAGAATGCAGGGGAAGTGCTCGTACTCGATTGTGTCTTGACTTTGCTGGACTGCGACGATGCGCTCTTGGCGGAACTCGACGATTGCGCGCTGCGACTCGAAGAAGTACGGGAGGATCCGGAGGATGCTTTCGCTGACGATTGCTGGGATGATGAAGAATTCGCGGCGAAGACACCCGGCATGAGAAAGAGCACGATCACCGCTGCAAACACTGCAAGGGAAATCCATCGTGAACAAGAGACTCTGCGCATACGACGATGACCAGGTACGCAATTGCGCGTGTCGTCGCCACGGTACTCCAATGCTTTGTATGCCTGCACTCCAGTTCACGCAAACAGCTTCCGATACTCCCCATACCCCTCCTCTTCCAATCGTTCCTTCGGGATGAATCGCAGGGAGGCGGAATTCATGCAGTAGCGAAGCCCCGTGGGTTTGGGACCGTCGGGAAACACATGCCCAAGGTGGGAATCGGCACGTTTGCTTCGCACTTCGGTCCGCGGCATGAACAGGTGACGATCCTGGAGTTCCTTCAGATTCCCCGCTTCGAGCGGACAGGTGAAGCTCGGCCAGCCCGTGCCCGAATCATACTTATCGCGCGAGCTGAAGAGCGGCTCGCCAGAAAGGACATCGACGTAGATGCCGTCCTGGTGATTGTTCCAGTAGGCGTTGTCGAAGGGCGGCTCCGTCCCCTCTTCCTGTGTCACTTCGTATTCCTTGGGCGTGAGGCGAGATTGCAGTTCGTCGGCAGGGGGCTTCGTGAATGCGCGCCAGTCGTTGTCGGAAGCAGGCATAGGATCAAAAGCATGGAGGCAATACGCAATGGAATAAAGATACAAGAAGCAAGAAACAAGATATAAAAAAATCCACTCGTCCAAAAGAGCTGGAAAAGACCTGCAACTCCGGTACAATGACTCGTTGATTCCTTCCCCCCTCCTCACATGTTTCTCTCTTCCCTCTCCGAATACTCCAGTTGGGGGCTCCTGATTCTCCGGCTCACGATCGGCGCCGTCTTCCTCTATCACTGCCAGGGGAAGGTCAAAGGTCTCATGGGCAACTTCATGATGTTCATCGGGTATGTGGAACTCCTCGGCGGACTCGCGCTCGTGCTTGGCTTCCTCACGCAGCTCGGGGCATTGGGCCTGGGCATCATCATGCTCGGCGCAATGAAGAAGAAAATGCAGGAGTGGCACGTCCCCTTCGCCGCACAGGACAAAACCGGATGGGAATTCGATCTCGTGCTCTTCGGCGGGTGCGCGGCGCTCCTCTTGCTTGGGGGCGGTTCGATCTCCCTCGATGCGATGCTGTCCGGATTCTAAGTCTTGTCTCTCATCAATGCATTCACGACGTCTTCGACAACGGTGGACGTCGTCTTGTTCTCTCGTTCTCTCGTTCTCTCGTTCTCTCGTTCTCTCGTTGTCTGGTTACGCGTTTGACTGGAGAACGAGCAAGCACATGGGCTAGAAATTCAAAACGAGAAGCGTAGTGTTGCGTCCACTCGGCGTTTTGCATTCCTCGTCATGAACGAACCTCCATCGCTTCCCCTCGGATTTTCCCTCGCCAGCGGCAGCATCGGACTGCGGGAAACGCGCGACACCGCCCTCGTGACGATGCGAGACGGCGCTACGGCGTCGGCGCTCTTCACCAGGAACTCCTTCCCCGCGGCTCCCATCCTCGTGAACCGGGAGCACCTCTCGCGCTCGAAAACGGTGAAGGCCCTCCTCATCAATACCGTTTTTGCGAATGCCTGCACGGGGAACGCGGGACTCATGAAGGCGAAGCGATGCGCCGAAGTCACCGCGGAATGCGTCGGGTGCGCGATCGAGGAAGTTCTCGTCTTCAGCACGGGCAAGATCGGCTCCCCGCTCCCGCTCGAGAAGTTCGAGAAGGGCATCCCCCTGCTCGCGGCGAAACCGGACGATGACATTCCAGGCTTCGCGCGGGCGATCCTCACGACGGACACCGTGGAGAAGATCGCGTGCGTGCGGTGCGGGGGCGCGACAGTCCTCGGATTCGCCAAAGGATCGGGGATGATCTGCCCGGACATGGCGACGATGCTCGCGTTCGTCTTCACCGATGCGCGCATCGAGAAGGAACGGGTGGACGATGTGTGGAAGGAGATCTGCGACGAGACGTTCAACCGCATCTCCGTGGACGGATGCGAATCGACCAACGACGCCGCAGTCGTCGTTGCAGGTCAGAAAATTCCCGTGGCGGAGAGTGACCTCAAGGGGGCGCTGCACACCGTGGCCGAGAGCCTGGCGATCCAGATCGCGCGCGATGGGGAGGGGGCGACGATGCTTGTGACCTGCAAGGTGACCGGAGCGGCCTCCGCGACGGAAGCGGCGGCAATGGCGCGGCGGATCGTGTCGTCGGATCTGGTCAAGTGCGCTGCGCACGGGCACGACCCCAACTGGGGGCGAGTGATGAGCGCTGTGGGATCCCTGCATGAGAACATCGATCCTCGTACCGTCCGCGTCTCGTTCAATGACACCATCGTCTGGGACAGAGGTACCGCTCCAGCCATCGATGCGGAGACGATTTTTTCGCGATCTGATCTGATCATCACCGTCGATCTGCGCCGAGGTGCGGCGAGGGCGCTGTCCTGGGGCTGCGATCTCTCGCATGTCTACGTCGATATCAACGCCCACTACCAAACGTGACGCACCCTCCCATCCGCGTCGGCATCGTGGGGGCATCGGGCTTCGTGGGGCGGGAACTCTCGGCTCTCCTGGCAAACGATCCGCGCATCGCACTCTGCTTCGTGCAATCGGAATCGAGAGCGGGAACACGATCAATGGAAGCCGCACTCGACTACGAAGATCTGACGCTCTTCGCGATGATCGAGCGATGTCCGCACTGCGTGTGCTTCGCCACCCCCCACGGCATCGCGCTGCGGGATGCGGGGGCATTCCTCGCTCAGCGGATTCGCGTGATCGATCTCTCAGCCGATTTCCGCTTCAAGGATCCTCGCGTGTACGAGCGAACGTACGACACGGCTTACACCCACACCGGTCCCCCACCCGTGTACGGACTCACGGAGTTCGCCGGGGAGGAATTGGAGAGCGCCATGCTCGTGGCGAATCCCGGGTGCTACGTCACCGCCTCGCTCCTCGCCGCTCTTCCGATCCGGGAAAAAATCGAATGGGCGGTCTTCGACGGAAAATCCGGGTACTCCGGCGCGGGGGCCGCGCGCGCGGAGGAGCTCTCGCTGCAAACGCGCGATGACGTCCTTCCCTATACGCTGACACAGCATCGCCACGCTCCGGAGATCCAGCAGTTCTTCCGTCAGCCGGTCTTCTTCACGCCCCACGTGCTCGGGACCTTCCGCGGCATGGAGGTGACTGCGCATCTGCGAATTGCCGAGGATCATCGCAATGAAGATTTTCTGAAGATCTTCCGAGACGCGTACCGCGATGCTCCGTGCGTCACGATCCAAGAAGACATTCCTCAGTTGAAGAACGTGCGCGATACCAGTCGAGCGATTCTGGGAGGATTCTCCATGGATGATCACGGAAGGCTTGTGATCGTCTCAGCGCTCGATAACCTGCGCAAGGGGGCGGCGAGCCAAGCAGTACAGAACCTGCACGCGATGTTCGGGCTGCCTCGCGAGATACCGGAGATCCCCCCTACCCGTCTCTTCCCTTCCTGATCATGCCCACTGCATTGCTCCTGCGCGAGGCGTTGCCCTACCTGAAGCGGTTCCACGGGAAGGTCTTCGTGCTCAAGGCCGGCGGCAAAGTGCTCACGCATCCGGATTTCCCGCTCCTCATCCAGGATATCGCGACCCTCACGTACATGGGGATCCGCGTCATCGGCGTCTTCGGGGCGGGTCCGCAGCTCAATGAGGCGTTCCGCAAGCGGAAGCTCGCATCGCGCACAATCCACGGGATGCGCGTCACGCTCCCCGCGATGATGCCGGTGATGGAAGAAGTGCTGGAGTGGGAAGCGCAGATGCTGACGACACTGTTCGCACAGCAGGGAGTGCGGGTGCATCGCATTGAGGAGTGCCTGGAGGCGCAGCGCCATACGTTCGAGGGCATCGCCACAGACGAGCACCGCACCGGGAGCGTGTGCGCGGTGGATGAACGCTGCATTGCATCGCTCTTCGCTGAACACTGTCTCCCGCTGTGCCTTCCGATCATCGGGAATCTCAACTGCAACGCCGACGACGTGGCGCTCGCGATTGCCCGATCGCTCCAGGTGGAGAAGCTCATCTTCCTCACGGGCACCAAGGGCATCCTCGTCCCCGACCCGGACGGAGCGGAGCAGCTCCTGACCTCCGCCACGCCGCAACTCCTGCAACAGCACATCGATGCCGGACACATCGACGGAGGGATGATCCCCAAGGCCCGCGCCGCGATGGCGGCCGTGGACGCGGGTATCCCCCGCGTGCATATCATCTCCGGTCTCCACGACGGCACGCTGCTGCGCGAGCTCTTCTCCAAACACGGCAGCGGGACGCTCATCGCCAAGGCGATCACCCCCGACGAAGCATGACGTTCCTCATAGAAAACTACCGGCGATCGCCCCTCTCCTTCGCGAGCGGCGATGGCGTTTGGCTCCGCGGCGCCGACGGGAAACGGTATCTGGACCTCGTCGCGGGCATCGCCGTGAATCCGCTGGGTCATCGGCATCGCTCCATCCTGCACGCGATACGCAGAGCGTCACGCTCTCCGCTGCACCTCTCGAATCTCTACGAGATCCCCGAGCAGGAGACGCTCGCGCGGATGCTCTGCGCCCGTGCGGGGAACGGCTATCGCGCGCTCTTCGTGAATTCCGGAACGGAAGCGAACGAGGCGGCGCTCAAGCTCGCGCGCAAGGCGACGGGGAGAACGAGGCTCATCAGTTTCTCCGAGGGATTCCACGGCAGAACGTTCGGGTCGCTCTCGCTCACGCCCAAGCCCACTATGCAGGACGCCTTCGTCCCCCTCGTGCCGGATTGCGCGACGTTGGCGTTCAATGACCTCGAGGATCTCCGCACGATTGATCGAAGGGTGGCAGGGGTTATCGTCGAGTGCATCCAGGGCGAAGGCGGACTCGTCGCTGCCGATCCGCAGTGGATGAAGGCATTGCGGAAACGAACGAGGGACGTGGGCGCGCTGCTCATCGTCGACGAAGTGCAGACGGGCATGGGACGCACGGGGACGTTCTTCTGCTACGAACAGTACGGCATCGCGCCCGACATGATCACGATGGCGAAGGGGCTGGGGGGCGGCGTGCCCATCGGAGCATTGATCGCACGCGAGAAGGTGGCCAAGCACTTCACTCCCGGATCGCACGGAAGTACATTCGGCGGCAATCCCTTCGTGTGCACCGTGGCGGGAGCGGTCGTGAACGTCATCGGGAAACCCGCATTCTTCGAGCGCGTCGCTCGCCTGGGCGCGCACACTCTCCAAGAGCTTCGGATCATCGCAGAAGAGTTCCCGGAGATACTCATCGAGATCCGCGGCAGAGGCCTCATGATCGGGATCGTCTTTACAGCCCCAGACCTGGCCAAAGAGGCGAAGACCCTGCTCGAAGAACGGGGAATCCTCACGAATGTCACGGCGGACTGCGTGATGAGGCTCCTCCCGCCGCTCATCATCGAGGGGACCCACATCAATCGCTTTCTCCGTTCATTCAGAGCGGTGTTGCGCATCATTTCCTCGCGTGCTGCCAAGGAAAATCTCCATGGAACGATTGTCCCGGCGACCGTGAAAGATCTCGCAACGATCCGGGCAATCCATCGCGCATGTTCGCGCAAGCCCTACCGCACGTCTCGTGGCACACCGTATCTCAAACCTCTGACGAGAGAAGAAATGCAATCCCTTCTTCCACGCACGTTCATGCTCACGAAACGTACCACAATCATCGGCAAAGTTCACTGGCAGATGATTGGACGATCGTCCCGCGCGGCGCTCCTGGGAGGCCTCGCGGTGCGCGGCGGGAGCCAAGGCAACGGCCATGCGAGAGTGCTCATTGCAGCGGCACTCTCTTCCATGAAGAATGATAGATACCGCAGAGCCGCGGCGATCACGGCCTCCCCGCAGGTGCAATCTCTCCTGCGCGGGTGCGGATGGAAGGAGAACGATCGCGCATTCCCTTCTCTCCTCCGGAAATCCAAAGCGAGATTCGCCGCGTCAGAACGGGGAATGGTGAGAATGTTCATCTTGGATACGAAAGAAACACGATGAAATGTGGAATTGCGGAGAGAAGAAACGTCGTCGTCAACGCGCTCTTCTTTCTCTCTGCACGAAGAGACGTACACTGTGACTCATCCATTCCCCACACGTTCATGAAAAAATTCCCTTTCGTTGCGGCAGCGGGCGCGCTTGCATTGTCGCTGTCACTGACAGCTTCCGCGGAGGACACCGCTCCCCCTGCAGGCACGCCCACATCGACCGCTCCGCACATGATGAAGCAGGACAAGAAACCGAACGTGACCGTGAATGGCGGCTGCATGGCCGCTGCCGTCACCAGGCGCGACCCTGCGATTGCGGCGGCATTGCAACTCGTGGTGACAGCTATCCAAAAACGCGGCACGGATGAATCGGCCGCCTGGACGAACAATGACAAGAACGCGCTCAAGGCCGCTCATCAGGCGTTCGAGGGCACCTGGAAGACATTTGATCAATCACGCAAGGCGGCGTGGACGCAATTCGCAACCGATGCCAAAGCCTGCAAGACCACTGCGGGCATGACGAACGCCGATGCTCCGACGGGACCGAGCGGACTGTGAATTCTCTGATCGGAGGAGAACGAGAGGCTCCGACAGTGGGCCTCTTTTAAAAATACTTCCTCAACTTCCCCCGCAGCAGCTCGGCCTGCTTGGCATTCCGCCACACGGTCAGCTTGTAGGAACCGCGCATCGTGAAGATGTCGAGGAAGAGGTCGTGATCGAATTCTTCCATGGTCTTCACGCGATCGAAGAAGAAGGCGAAGTGCCTTGCAATCTTCTCGGGGAGGATGCATTCGATTACGTACTCGCCGTAGACGTTGAGATTGTAGCCGGCACTCGGGAACGGCGCGCCCTTCGCGGTCACGGCAGGGAAGACCTCATGGATCCTCTGTGCACCGATGCGATCGAGTGCGGTATCATTGCCGAAGACCCAGTGGCAATCGATCCCCGCCTCCTTCAGCTCTTTGTAGAAGCCGATCTCCTCGGCGTTGCGCCCGAGTTGCCACCATGCGTGCGAGTAGTACTTGTAGAGCGTCCTCTCCTGGAGCAGGCGGTAGAGCGAGACGAGCACGTGGTTCCAGATCGCTTCGATATCCAAGAACGAATGGGCGAGGTAGACCTTCTTCTCCCCGAGACGCAGGGGAAATTCCTCAACGCGCTGGAGGATTCGCTTCGCTCTCCCCGCGAGGAACTCAAGGTACGATACCCACATGAGGTTGAGGGAGAGCGTCCCCTCAATCTTGATGAGGATTTGCCCATTGAGCATGCGGGTGACGACGCGGTAGAGTTGTGGGAGGGAGACAGTGACTTTTCGTTTGCTGCGGAGATGCTCATGGAGCTGCGCGATCGTGCACTGGGGATACACGGCTACCATGTCGATGATGGCGCTGTAGAGAGGGTGGATGGGATCGAGTGCGAACATGATTCTTATCATAGGAAAATTCTCATATTTTGCAAATACCTGGACTATACCTTCATGATTCATTGATTCGAGAAAGAATTTGAATATGATCCGCTCAGTTCATATTTCTTTCCCCCTCTCTGTGTGAACCTGAAATACTTCCTTTCCCTTCTGACGGGAGCAGCCATGAGCCTCTCGTTCGTCACCGTATCCTCCGCCATGCAAGGCGATGCGATGATGAAGACAAACATGCAGCCGCCCGGCGTGATGGTCGGCGGCGCACTGATGGTGCCGAATCTGAACATCGTTCAGAACGCACTGAACGCCAAGAACGTCACGACGCTCGTGGCAGCCGTCAAAGCGGCCGGGCTCGTGGACACCCTGAGCGGTCCGGGACCCTTCACCGTCTTCGCTCCCACGAATGACGCTTTCAAGAAGCTCCCCAAAGGGACGGTGGAGACTCTGCTGATGCCGGTAAACAAGGACAAGTTGACGGCCATCCTCACCTACCACGTCGTCGCCGGAAAGTTCACGAGCAAAGATCTCAAGAACGGCATGACGCTGACGACTGTTCAGGGCGCGACGCTGAAGATCAAGAAATCCGGATCCAACATCTTGGTCAACGGGATTCGGATTACGACAAAGGACGTGATCTCCAGTAATGGCGTGACGTTTGTCATTCCCGCGGTGCTGATTCCAAGCTGATCTTCTCTCGGAGCGAAGGGCGGCGAGAGCGCCGCCCTTTTTTCTTTCCACGCACTCCCATGAAACGCTTTTCCATCCTCTCCGGCCTTCTCATTCTGATGCTCACTGCGTGTGCTCCGACCACTGGGTCCAACGAAGGATCCTCAATCTCGTCCGGGGGACTCTCCTCTTCGAAACCCGCGGCGATGGAACACGTCACAAGCTCCGCAATCGAGAAGAACAAGTCATCTGCGCAAACGACAAGTACATCCTCGACGTACACCTGGAATGAGGCAGAGGCATTGAAGTCACTCCCCACGACCGAGGAGGGATGGAAGAAGATGCTCACATCGGACCAGTACGCGGTGCTGCGCCAGGCGGGCACGGAGCAGCCCTATACGAGTGACTTGCTGAACGAGCACCGGAAGGGAACATTCGTGACTGCCGACTGCGGCGAGCCGGTCTTCCGCTCCGAGCAGAAGTTCGATTCCCACACCGGCTGGCCCAGCTTCTGGGCGCCGATCACGAAGGATGCCGTCATCGAGAAGACGGACAATTCGGGAGGAATGCAGCGGACCGAAATACTGAGCAAGTGCGGCGGCCATCTGGGGCATGTGTTCACCGATGGCCCGCAGCCGACAGGACTCAGATATTGCATGAACGGCCTCGCCTTGAAGTTCATTCCGGATGCGGGGCAGTAAGAGTTGTTCTGCTGCCCAGTGGTTTGTTCCGAGTCTCTTACCGACTCTCGAACTGGCCTCATGCGTTTTGGACCGCTGCCACTGCCTTCTTTCTTACCGTCTTCTCCACGACGCGAGCGGCCACCTCTTCCTTCTTCCGTCCGTGCCGCACGTGCTCCGCGAGGACGATGCTGATGACGGAGGCGTACTTCTCGATGAAGTGGTTGTCGAAGATCTCGAGCTTCTTCTCCGGCGTCACGTAGAGGCTGAGGCTCCCCAGCAGCTCCCCGCGCAGGAGGAGCGGAATCACCATGAGGGAGCGCAGGTTGCTCTTCTTGGCCAGGTGCCGCGAGTGGTACGTCGTGACCTTCGCGATATCGACGATCTTGAGTGGCCTGCCGAGTTCGTGCGCTTTGCGTGTGAGGCTCTCCGCGTAGCGGATGATCTTCTTGCCCCTCCAGTCTTCGCCCAGCCCGAAGGAGGAGATGGCCTCGAGGGTGTCGTTCCCGGGACGGTAGACCCGCAGCAGACACGCATCCACGCGCGTGAGCATGAGGACGGCATTCACGATGAAATCCCCGACCGGCTGCAGATGCTCTTGCTGGGCACACAGCTCGATGAGATCGAAGACGTAGTCCATCTGGCGGCGGATGATCCCGAACTGGTTGTAGGCATCGCGGAGCTTCTGGTACTTCTGCGCGAGCTCTTCCTCGAAGGTCGTTTGCATCGTGATGTTGTGGAGGATGAGGAGCCAAGAAACCGGAGTCGTAGCGCCGTCGCTGAAGATCGGCGTGAGGGTGGCCGAGACGATGATCGGCTCCCCGTTTCGGTGCCGGGCCCGCAGCTCGAAGTTATCGCGAACCTCCCTCCCGCTGAGGATGTCCGCGACGTCGTCCTCCGCGAAGATCCGTGCGAGCGGCTGCCCGAGCATCTCGTCCCGCTTGTACCCGAAGGTGATCTTGGAACCGCGGTTCCACGACATGATGCGCCCCTCCCCGTCCACCGTGAGGATCGCGTCGTGCGCGTACTGGATGGCGCCCGTGAGGATGCGCTCCTGTTCCTCCTTTTTCCTCAGCTGCGTGAGATCCAGGCAGATCCCCATGCTGCAGCCCTCGGGGAGCGGCGTGCCGCTCATGAGCACGGGCACGCGCCGGCCGCTCTTGGTGACCAGGACCGCCTCGTAACTGGAACTGATGCCCTGCTTGCGTTGGGTCCGATCGATCTTCCGCACGCGCTCACGGCTCTCGTCATCGAAGAGAAAGTACGAATCGAGTCCCTGAAGTTCCTCGAAGGAGTACTCGACGAGCTCGCAGAACTTCGGGTTCACGTACGCGGCCCGATGCTCGGCATCGATGATCCACACGGCCTCGTTCATGTGCTCCACGAGCCGCGTGTAGATCGATTCCTGCTTCTTCTGGAACGTCAGGTCGGTCATGATGCCCATCGAGCCCCCGCCCGTCAGCGGCGTCCCGCTGATGAGCACGTGGATGCGCTTGCCGCTCTTGGTGACGAGCGTCGTCTCGTAGGTGGAACTGATCCCGTGCGTTCGCTCGTTTGTATCCACCTGCCGCACGCGCTCGCGGCTCTGCGCATCCACGCAATCGTAGGAACTCTTCCCCACGATCTCCTCGGGCGTGTACTCCATCATCCGGCAGAACGCCGGGTTGACGTACGCGGTGTTCCCCTTCTCGTCCACCATCCATACGGCTTCGTTCATGTGCTCCACAAGGGTGCGCTCGAGGGGCGAGATTTCAGGATGCATGGGCGACGGGGAGAAGCGGAGACGAGAGGATGCGCACGCGGTCGCCTTCCATGAGCGGCACATCGAGGGCGTTTGGACGATCGTTGATCACGGCCGCCACCGCCCGCTTCCCCAGGCCCGTGTGGATGCGGTAGGCGAAGTCGCGCGCGGTGGCGCCGCACTTAAGTCGAAGAAGATCGCCCGTGGGCGTGAAGCAGTAGACGGGATGCTCGCGAGCGGCGGCCTTGGAGAGCGAGTGGAAGTGTGAGAGGAGGGCTCTCTCCTTCTCCGTGAGGAGCGAGCTGCGCTTCGTCTCCGCGTAGAGCCAATGGCACGCCAGTCCTTGCTCGGCGAACTCATCCATCGCGGCGGTGCGAATCTGCACTTCGATGGGGAGATCGAGTTCCGGCAGCACGCCGTTGAGAATGGTGTGGAGGCTCTGGTAGCCGTTGATTTTGGGAATGGTGACATAGTCCTTGAAGCAGTGGACAACGGGCTGGAACCGATCGTGGAGCAAATCCAGCACCGCGAAGCATCGCTCGCTCTCGCTGTCGGCGAGAATGATCCGAAACGCGAAGAGATCTCTGAGCTCGAGCGCATCGTCGTAGCGCTTGCGCTCGAGTTTTCGGTGGATGCTGTAAACATTCTTGTACCGCCCTTCGACGGTGGAGGGAACCCCTTCCTCCTCGAGGAGCGTGCGGAGGATCTGCGTGATCGCCGCGATCGTGCGCACGGAGCGCCGTCGGTAACGCGAGAGCAAGCTGTCGACGCTGCGGTAGGCACGCGGATCGACGATGCGGAAGCATGCGGTATCCATGGCGGTCTTCTCACGGAAGAGCCCGAACCGCTCGCAGAGAGGAGAGAGAATACGGAGGTAGCGCATGGCGAGGAGACGAACGACGGGACGCTTCGCCGTTGTGAGGCTCGCGCGCATCCGCGCGAGGAACGCTCCGATGAGGTGCGGGCACACCGTCAATTCGCGGAGGAAATATTCCGTGAGCAACGCATCGTTGCGCGTGCCTTCCTCCGCCTGCAACAGGAACGAAAGCCACCGCTCCACGCGCGCCCGGTTTGCATTCTTGCCAGGGGAAAGATGTCCTTTCATAGAAACAGCCGGTGAGCATACCCCCACGCACAAGAAAGCGCCTTAATTCTGAGGGAGAGGGCTACGAAGGAGTGGCTGCAAGAGCAAAAACCGCATGAAAGGAATCCCGTTGTTGGTTAGGCCAACAACGGGATTTCCAGTGATCTTCGACAGGCACGTTGGGGAATGTGCCTATTGGATTATCGTCACACCATTTTTTTCGAGAGTCTGGCGAGTGGTGTTGATTCCGCCAGGTTCGTCCACGGGGTCGGGGAGGCCCGTTCCCAGTTCAGGACTGTTCGCCCGGACGAGGGCGCAAAACGGCTCGTTGGTCGCAGTCAGGCCGTCGACACCGACTTCCTTAAGGGCAGGGATGACACCGTTCTGACCGGACCAGTCGATGGTGTCATCCTGGCCACCGGCAGGACGACGCCCGCTGCCATTGAGATGAAGATGGAAGATGCGTTTGCCGAGACGACGGATGCAAACGCCTTGCTCGAATCGTCGCTCTTCGAAGTGAAACGAGTCGTAATGGACGCCGAACAGGTCACCAGAGATTTTGCTGTTGAGCATGTCAACGATCTGGATGGTGGTATCGATGTTCTGCACCACCCGGTCTTCGCCGGCTCGGAGCAATTCGATGGCAACCCGCACGCCAGCTGCCTTGAGATCGGGTTCAAGAGTTTGGTAGAAACGCAAGATACGCCGGTTCAATTCGTCTTGGGAAAGCTCGTAGTCTTTCCCCAAGACCCAGCAGCTGGGCCCGACGATCAGATCGATCTCGATGCCCAATGTGCGCAGCTCGAGAATGAAACCGAAGGTCTGCCTGAAGTTTGTCACTGCTTGTTGGAACGGTGACTCCTCGTCGGACAACGGGTCTCCCAAAGGGGGAGGTGCATTATCTTTTCCAGGGGGAAAGAAGATGCACATGATGGCCCGGCTCATGCCGCCTGCTTTGAGGGCGCTTGCCGTTTCAGTAGCGCTCATCTGATTCAGGGCATGGAAGATCAGCTCGAAGACGCTTGCACCGGCGCTCTTCGCTTTTGCGACGGCATCCGTCAAGAGATGACCCTGTCCTGCAACCAGTGTCCACAGGAAGGCGAGCCAATGCCCGCCAAGTCGAATATTCATGCTTAGTCTCCAAAAACGTTGTGAATACGATGGAAGTTCCCCAACTTCTGTCAAAGATCACATCCTCTAGCGCAACGAGCGCAGAGCATATGATGATACTGGTTTTCTCCTCTCTGGATCCAGAGGAAATAATGGACTCCAGCTCTACTACGGAGTGGATTCCTCATCACTCTTCTTCTAGCTTTTCCCCTCAAAAAGCTGAATACTGTCCGACCGGCTTTCTTTTTTGGAAGCTGGAGAGCTCTTTGGGAGCATCGGCTCACGTTTCAAAAAAATGACTGCAGCAGCGTGGATTTTTTGAAGACAGGGTGCTGCAGTCACGAGTGTGACATGTATATGCAAACTTCTCAGAAGGGTTTCTGAGGAGTCGGTCGATGATCGACCACGCATGTGCCGCAGTTGAGGTTTTTGTTATGGGATACAAGCAAACGCTGAAGCATCGCTTCGGCAAACATTCCTACCACCAGATCGGGTTGGTGCGGGGACAATTCGGGGGGGTGCCGATGTCCCCGTGGCTCAAATTCCTGCAAGAAGCAGGATTTGACGGCTGGGAGGAGGCCAGCTGGGAACTGGACCTCGACCGGTGCTCGACCCACGACGGCGTCGTGGCTTACGCCAAGGAACGCCTCGAACTGGCGAAAAAGCATGGCCTGGAGATTTTTACAGTCGCCGCGCATTTGCAAGGCCAGGCTCTCGGCGACGAGCCCAGCGCCAAGACCCTGCAATTTGTTGGCGGTCCTCCACTGGCCGCTTACAAAGAATGGCGCGACAAGGGCAATCATCCGCCGCGTACAAACCCTTACTATGTTCCGGACGATGTCGGCCAGATGATCCACGAAAAGGCTGCCAAGGATCTGGTCAACTGCATCCGCCTGGCACATCATCTGGGGGCACTCCAGAATCGCAAGGTTGCGGTGCCTGGCTTTGTCGGTTCGCCAGCGCATTGCTGGTCTCATTTCTTCGGCTTCCCGCCATTACCCACCAAACTCGGCGGCCACATCATCCCCGACGTCCGCGAAGTCAGCCTGGAACTGCTGGTCGAAAGGTTCAAGCCAGTGTTCGAGGCATGCAAGAAGTATGGCGTCACCTATGATCTCGAATGTCATCCAAGCGAGCGCGCAATGGGCGACATTGAGTCGGCGACCGATTACTTGGCCGCCCTCGACAAGGCAGGTTATGCTGACATCACCGGCTTCAATCTCGACGGCTCGCATCTCGAATGGCAAGGCGTGTCCGTCATCCAGTTCATTCGCGAGTTCGGCGACCGGATTCACTGCGCCCATATCAAGGGCGTACAAGTGAGTCGGGAGCACACCCGCGCCGGGCTCCTGGGCGGCCATCGACCAATGGGTCACCGCCACAACGGCTGGAATTTTGTTACGGCAGGGACGGCCCGCGATGCCAACAAAGTCGAAGAAGTCTTGATCGAGCTGAATCGTGTTGGGTTCGACGGGGCCGTCAGCATCGAATGGGAGGACAATGACGCCGAGCAACACGCTGGCGCCGTTACTGCGTTGGCCAATGTCCACCACGCGGATTTGCCACCAAGCGGCATGCGGCATGACGAGCAACTCAAAGTTTAAGAGTTGCTCGAATTTAAAACGTGAATCGATCGCCCAAGGAGTGGGGCAGGTGAAAGCCTGCCCCGTTTCTTGAACGTGGGATTTTTCCAAACGCTTCAGATCAGAATCACATCCCGACGAACATTTTCGTGAGATTCTTCTTCTCCAAACGTCTTATGAGCGTATCCTTCCCCTGAACCATGAAAAAAACGCTTGGGATCATTCTCGGGTTCCTCGCCATCGTCCTCGCGACCGCATCTGCGCTGGCGCAGACGGCATCCATAGCCGCATCCGTGAATGGTGCCTGCATGCAGGCGGCCGTGGCGACGAGGGACAATGCCTTCATCGGGGCGTACAACACATACAATGTCTCCGTAACGACGGCGCTCGCGGCACGCAGGGATGCGCAGGTGGCAGCGTGGGCACTCGCGAATATGCAGCAGCAAAAGCGCGCTCTCCACGATGCCGATGTTGCCTTCAGCGCGGCGTACAACCAAGCATCGCTCAAGCTCCTGCGGACCAAGCAATCGATTTCCCTGCAATTCCAGAGGGCGGGCATCGCCTGCGGAAAAGAGGACATCGTGCGTTCCTCCCCTTCTTTCTCCCTCTCTTCCTGCCCCATAGAAGAGCATCCCGCGCCGCCGCGAGGCTGCACGTACGAGTGCGCGATGACGGCGACGATCGGCTCGTGCGCGCACTGCACATTGGTCTGCCCGAACACGCCCCCTGCATGCTCCAAGGGGGAATGCGGACCGGCGATGGGCATGCCGAACCGGCTGTGCAGCGACGGCTCCGTCGGCGGGCCCTCGTGCGATCGACTCTCGGACGGCCGCTGCGGCTGGGTGATCCATCAATGCCCGAAATCTTGATGGTCGATTTGGTGACGGCATCGACGCGCTCTATCATGAAGCCATGCCCTGGCCGCCCGTGACGATGGCGACGCAACATCCGGATAATGCGTGCGCGCCGTGGTGGAGGGAGGACGCATTCATCCCGACCCAGGACGAGATTACGGAACTCCTGACGCTCTTCCGGCAACTCCCCATCGATGAGTACATGTGGGATTGGGAGGGGAAATTCGTGGATGAAGCCGTGGGGGAGAAGCTCTTCTCCCGCGCGCGGGAATTCTTCGAGGCGCATCCGCTGGGCAGAGACGTCCATCTGACCTACCGCATCCCGGCGTGGGAGGATGGCAAGACACATCGCATGGCGCGGGCCTTCATGAGCATCCTCTCGCTTGCGGACCTGGCGCGGGAAATCGGGATGAACGATGCTCCGGTGACCGAGATGTTCCTGCCGCTCACGACGAATGGGGAGCAACCGCTCGCGGTATTACGCGCCTTCCGGGAGACCGCGGAATACCACCGCGCGATCTTTCACGGATCACGGCAGGAAGAGGGTGACCTTGCGCGGATGATCCGCGTGACGCCGCTCGTGGAGGACGTCGATTCGCTCTTCGGGGAACCTTGGCGATCGTGGAGACGACAGTCTGACCCTTGGTCACCTTGCCGAAGATTGTGTAATTAGGAGAGTGTCCATGATCGTGGGGTTAGGATGAGGACTTCTCATCCTCTTCCCCCCTTTCTGCGATGGCTACATCCATCTTCCGGGAAAACTTTCCGGCAGTGGCGCAGCTGCAACACGCAGCGGACACCGCCTCGTTCATCATCGGCCTCGATCTCCATGCGAAGACGACGGCAATCTGCGTCGTCGATCCGCGCGCACCGGAGAAACCGGCGTTCCAGCGCAAGCGTCTTCCCAACGCCGAGCTGCTCACGGTTCTCCACCGCTTCGCAGGCAACAA
>JACQCJ010000007.1 GCA_016201685.1 Candidatus Peregrinibacteria bacterium
CTGTTGGTTTCTCGGAGAAGAGCACGCATCCGTTTCTCTGTTCGCGTGGGAAGATCAGCGCAAGGTCGAGACATATGTAGGAGGGAGAAAGAGTTCTCCCACAGTCTCTAATCCTAACGTTTTAAATGCAAGTTGGTATGATCTCGAAGGTATCTGGGATATCCATTTGCGACAAAATTGGGTCATCCTTTTGCGATTTGATGCTGGAGTTGTGCGCTTCCTGCGCATGGGAACCCACGCAGTCCTTCATCTGTAGGATCACCGTATCAACTCCAAAAACTCCTGCCTCGTTCTCTGATCTGATTTGAAGTTCCCCTTCACGGCGCTCGTGACGGCGAGGCTGTGCTGCTTCTCTACGCCGCGCATCATCATGCAGAGATGATTCGCTTCGATCACCACGCCCACCCCCTTGGGTTTCAAGACTTTTTCCAGCGCATCGCAGACTTCCTGCCCCAGCCGTTCCTGCACCTGCAGCCTCCGCGCGTACATGTCCACGATCCGCGCGATCTTGCTGAGCCCGATGACGGTCTTCCCCGGAATGTATCCCACGTGCACTTTGCCGAAGAAGGGGAGCAGGTGATGCTCGCAGAGCGAATACATCTCGATGTCCTTCACGATCACCATGCCTTCGGTGTCCGACGGGAAGAGAGCGCCCTCGATGATCTTTTCCAGCTTCTGGTCATATCCTGATGTGAGGAATGCGAACGCCTCCGCGCAGCGCCTGGGCGTCTTCTTCAATCCCGCGCGCGTGGGATCTTCGCCGATGGATGCCAGGAGCTGGAGGAAGAGGGGTTCCATGAGAGAGGAATTGTACAGGCTTCCTTGGAAGAAAAAACAACCACCCTCCTCCGAGGAAGGTGGCGTGTCGGCTGGCCTTTGCCACACCAAGTGGCAGTGGTGCTTAGCCAACCAACCGTTTATTCTCGCAATGGAGCGCAAACGGTTGATGGGAGTCGGATCATTCGTATCTTCTCAGGAGCCATCGAAAGCTCTCCTTGAATCCGAGTGCCCGGAATCCTCTCCATGCCGCACCGAATTTACCTGTTCGGCGCTTGTCATCGAATTCCCGGTCCCATCCCTCCTCGCGCCATTGTTCGATCTCCACAGGACTGCCGACGACAATCGTTCCAAGGTTTTCGACGATACAATTCTCTCCCATGATCACCTGGCCTTTTGTATTTCCGAAATGCGGCTTGAGGTCTCTCAAGAGCGTCTCATCGACTATTCCCGTTTCCTGATTCACATCGATGGTGGGGCAGCGCGGGCAGGGCTTCGCGCCTTTTCCGGAAAAGTCATTGATACGGAATTTCTGCATATGATTCTCATCCCCCGCAGCGCCGCCCTCAAAGAGGAAGTTGTAACGAAATCGACTGGCATCGATCTTCCTCCCGAGCAGTCGTTCTGCGGCTGTCACCGTTTCCCGATGCAGAGCGAGGAGGGGAAAGCGGTCAACGAGACTGATGTGTTCTCCAGTCGGCGCGTTCACATCATTCACGAAGCGGGTACCAACTTGGCGAACGAATTTACACTCCTGATGCAAGAAATCGCTCATCCACTCCGATGCTTTGCGATGTTCAACGGTCCTCACGCGAGCATCCCAAATGGTCGACAGCAGTGCCGGGCCTTCCTCATCGGCCATCGTGATCATGCTCTCCATTCCATCGGCATGCAGAATCAGCGCATCACCTTGCCGTTCGGGACGCACGCGTGCGAGCCCTTCAAAACCTTTATGCCGCTGGCTTCGGAAAATATCGTTTGCCGCATTGGTGACCATGAAACGGCGTTGATCGACGGGACCTTTCCAATCGACCGGGAATTGCTCCCCTGTTCTGTAGATTTGCGGACTGCCGCCTTTTATCAGGTATTCCGGGCTTCTTTAAGAATGGCCATAGGAGGGGCATTATAACACGAACGATATTTTTCGACTTCCTGTAACGTTCTGCCCCACACCAGAACCGGAAAAAGCCCTTCGTTTTGAGCAAAATCGATGGTGCCAAGAAAAATCCACCACACGGGGAGCGGCCTTACTGGCCGCGGATGTCTATCCTGAATCCATGTTCCAGAGACATCCTGTGCAGAGCGGCTGTTGCATGTTCATCACGACGAATACTGATCAGCGAAGACCTGTGTTCCGTGATCCAGCCTGTGCTCGCATTGCCGTCGAGACTCTGTACAACATCCAAGGATACTATCCGTTCTTCCTCTTCGGATTCGTCATCATGCATGACCATAACCATCTCCTGATGCGTATCCCGGAAGGAGGATCCATCTCGAAGACGATCGGATCGTACAAACGAGCCGTGGCTTTTGCCATCGGCAGAGGTCCGATCTGGCAATCGAGATTCCATCTCATCATCCCGAAGAATCCATTCGCTATTCTGCGGTACATTCATCGCAATCCTGTGAGAAAGGGATTCTGCAACGAATCTCAGGAATATCCTTGGTCTTCCGCTTCAGGAAGATGGGATGTCATGAGCTTGGGAGAGGAATATTGATCCGCGTCCGCAGCCAGCAAGGCTGCTCCCCTGTTGGTTTATATTTCTATAATCGAAGATTCATGCTTTCAATATGCTGATCGATTGTTGTTGAATGCAATTTTCTCCAGGATTTTTTCAAGTCAGGATGAATTTTGCGTTGATCAATCAATTCCATAAGGGGTTCCAGCACAAACCTCCTCTCATGCATGCGAGGATGAGGAACAAGCAACATCGGCGTCTCGATCACCTCGTCCCCGTAGAGGAGCAGATCGAGATCGATCGTGCGGGGACCGTTTGGAAAGGGCGTTTGTTTCTTCAGCTTCGCTTCAATCGATTGCAGAACTTCATGAATCTCATTCGGAGGCATCTCGCTCTCGAACACCGCGACGGCATTCAGAAAATCTGCCTGATTCTCGAATCCAATCGGCTTCGTTCGGTAGACGGATGAGAAGCGGATGCTCGACCATTGGACTCGCAGCAAATCGGCGGCCTTCTTCAAGTTTGTTTCCGCATCAATGTTGCTGCCGAGGGCGATGGCGATATGCAGTGGCACAGAGGACAACGGTTCAGTGGACAGTGGGTACAGGAAAGATAATCGCATTGTCACTGTCCACTGTCCACTGTCCACTTTTCCGTTCGATCGCGATGCTCACCTCGCCCGTGTCTCCACAGGGGAACTTTTTCACGGTCACCTCAACTGCGTCCGGTTTGAACTTCTCGAGAACCAGGCTCGCAACGTCCTCCGCCAGCCGTTCAATCGTCTTCCTCTCGATCTTCCCGAGCTCCACGATCGCATTGCGGACAGCCACATAATCGATGCTCTGGTCGACGGAGTCGCTGGCTCCTGCTGCACTCGTCTCGCATTCCATCGCAACAGTCACGAGGAGTCGTTGCTCGGCCTCGCGTTCCTCGGCCGTGACGCCGATGCGAGTCCAGAGTTCGAGGTCGGTGATGGTCAGGAAGTCGGGCATGAGGCTTGTATATGGTATGTGGCATTGCGTATGTCGTATACGACACACGACATACAACATACGAAATACCCACGCTCAATGATCATCCGGCACATCGCTCGCCCCGCCCACTTCCGCAACCCCAAACATTCTCCGATTCTCCGCGATCGTCGTCATTGCCACTTTGCGCAGCATCCAACGCGTGATCGTGACCGATGTGAAGAGCGAGAGAAACACGCCGATGCCGAGCGTGACGGCGAACCCGCGGACGATGGAGGTGCCGATGGTGAAGAGAATGCCGCACGTGATGATCGTCGAGACGTTGCTGTCCCGGATTGCGGGCCAGGCGTGCTTGAAGCTCGTCTCGACGGCCGTCTTCACCATTTTGCCTTTGCGCAGTTCCTCCTTCATCCGCTCGAACACGAGCACGTTGGCATCCACCGCCATGCCGATTGAGAGGATGATGCCGGCCATGCCGGCGAGGGTGAGCACCACGAAGTCGCCGCCGAAGAGGCGGAGGAACGGCAGCTTCAAGAGAGCGAAGAGCAGGACCGCGTAGATCAGGAGGGCCGCATCGG
Organism: Candidatus Peregrinibacteria bacterium; assembly: GCA_016201685.1. GTDB lineage: Bacteria > Patescibacteriota > Gracilibacteria > Peribacterales > Peribacteraceae > JACOTD01. The sequence continues at coordinate 4,006 of JACQCJ010000007.1, forward strand.
CCACCACCCCGAGGAAGCGGTAGATGAGGATCATGTAGAGCATGAGCGCGATCGTCCCCACGAGTGCGGCTTGCAAGGAGGTCTTCAATGCCGCGGATCCCAGCGTCGCTTCTACCGTGTACTGCCCCACGAGGTGGATGGGGGCGGGGATGGCGCCGGTATTCAGGTCCTGCGCGAGCCTCTGCGCTTCTTGGATGCCCTGGCTGCCCGTGATCACCGCCAGGCCGCCCGCGATCTCCTGCTGGACCACGGGCGCGGAGACGAGCTGACCGCCGACGAAGATCGCGATGCGCTTGCTGATGTTCGCTTTCGTGAGTTCCTGGAAGAGCTTGGCGCCCTCGTCGTCGAACGCGATTTGCACGACGGGAATGTTCGTCACGGGATCGAGCGAAACGGCGGCCGTGCGGAAGTGCTTGCCGTCCAGCGCGGTATCCTTCCATCCGGTCGGAACGAGCGAGAAGAAGAGCGAACGGATTTCGATCGCGGGCTCCTGGGAACGCACCCCGCCGCTCTTGAGCCTCCTGATGAGACCGTCGGCGCGCGGAAGAGCGTTTGTTCCCGTGATCGTCAGATCGTCGTAGCTGGCGTTGTCCGGCTTCGTTGCGGCAGCCTTGTCGACACGGATCAGGTGGTAGCCGAACTGCGTTTCCACGGGATTGCTGACGTTGCCGGGAGCGAGGTGGAAGGCGACCTGGTCGAAACTCGGCGGTTCCTCTCCTGGCGCGATCTCCCCGAGCGACCCGCCCTGCTTGGCCGATGGACCGTCCGATTCCCTTCGCGCGAGCTGCGTGAAGGCGGCGCCCGCGTCCAATCGCGCCTTGAGCTCCTGCGCTCGGACGAACGCCTGATCCTTGGTGCGCGTCACGGACGCCGGAGCCTTGGACGCGCCCTTGTACGAGACGAGGATGTGGCTCACGGCGACAACCTGCGTTCCCTTGAGGAGATGACGGAGGAAGAGCAGGTGCGCCGAGCCGTCCTCCATCGAAACGGACTTGAGGTCGCCGGGCTGGAGGGCTCGCAGCGACCCGGCGATGCGGGTGTTCACGACGGCATCGAGCGATGTGCTGTCGTGGAAGGCGTAGATCGCTCCCGTCTCACTCTTCGCCAGCAACGCGAATGCCTTGGGCGCCTCATTGAGCACGCGTCCGGTCGCCGTGGCGGGTTTCGTCACTTCCAGCACGAAGACCCCCGGAACGGTCTGCTCCTGCGGCTGGCCCTGAGCGCCTGGTTGCTGCGTGATCACGCTGCCATCCCGCAGCACGACCTTCCCGGGCGCCTGCGTCCACACATCCTCCAATCCCTTGGGGAGCTGATCGCGGAAGACCGTATGCGCGTCTTGGTAGAACACTCCCAGCTGGTCGCTGTGATCTTGCCCTACGGTCCGCAGCGTCTGTCCGCTCTGCGTCACTCTGCGCAGCGCCGCCTCCGCCTTCGCATGCACCGAGGCGACGAAATCCTGCGTCGCGGTGGTGAACTCTTCCTTGAATTCCAGTTGGATCGTCTTGCCCACCACTTTGATGCATTCCTGCGTATCCACGACACCCGGACACTCCACGAGGAGATGCTTCTCGCTGCCCACGTACGAGGGCGTGATCGTCGCCTCGCTGACTCCCAGCGCGTTGATGCGTCGTTCGAGCACCGTGCGGATGGCTTCCACGAGGTTCTGTTTCTGTTGGTTGATGCCTGTGAGCTCGGCTTGGAGTCGCTGCGTCTCCGCCGCGGGAGCATTGCGCTTCTGCGCGTCCGCGAGTTCCTGCGTCACGCGACGCTCTTGATCGTTGATTTCCTGCTCGGAGATGCGGAAATCGAGCTGCGTTCCTCCCACCAAATCCAGCCCGAGGTGGAGAGCGGGACTCTTCAAGAATCCTGGCGCCCACCCTTTCCATTGCTGCGGCAGCGCGATGATCGCAACCGTCATTGCGATCACCACAGTGACGATGGGCCAGAAGAGAAGACGTTTCGAGGACATGGTCGGGAGGGAGGGTTGGATGATCTAGCACGATCGTTCCTCGTGTATTGTTTCTCGTTTTTCGATCATTCCCATGAGCAGGATCTCCATAACGAAAACAGCAAAACCGCGCGGGAGTTTATCAGTGTCGAGCAGTGAAAGAAACCCCTTGGGAAGAACCAAAACTCTTACTTCGTCGGGATAAACTGCACATGCACGCCCACGTTCACATCATCCGCGAAGATGCTCGCAAGGACGGGAGAGGGGACTCCGCTGATGGTGATGCTCGTCTTCACGTCGCCTGTGCTCTTGACGGTGGAGACGAGATGTCTGCGCAGGAAGAGCCCGAGCATTTTTCCTTTCGTCTGCGTGAAGAGCGTCTTCAGCTTCTGTTGGCCTTCATCGGTGAAGGTGATCTCGACGATACCCGTGGTCGTCGCCGGATCCGTACCCGCGGCGATCCATTCCACGTCCCTCTCGCCCACTCCTGTCTCCTTAAAGCCTTCGCCTGCGGGAGTCGTGAGATCGGCTGTTTCGCCTTTCTCGATCTTCCGCAGGAGCCGGAAGGAGAAGGGGCCTTGCAGCTGCTGCGTCAGTTTCGATTCCAACGTGGGATCGGAGAGCGTCTCCTCGAGAGTCGTTTGCCCGGCGTTCACCTTCGTCTTCGCCTGCAGCACCTTGGCATTCATGGCTCCGACTCTCCGCGTGATCACCCGCTGCGCGGCCTCGATGAGCAGCGGTCCATGAGGATCATTGACAGGTACGATCGTGATGCGGTAGCGGACCATGGAAGCGTTTTTGGAGCAGGCCGCGAGCATCAAGGCGACGAAGAGGATTGAGAAGAATTTTTTCATAGGGAACGAGTGTAATAGAGCCCTGGTGTTGCTGCAAATCTGTCTTCATCCAAGTTTCAGCACGGTTCCCGCCCGGATCATCTTCCCGCGCAGGTCCACTCCTTCCAGCACACATTCTTCGTCGATCACGCAGTCTCGCAGCGTGCAATTCGTGATCGCGCAACGTTCGAAGACGAGCGTGTCGCAGAGCTCGCTGCCGATGACGCGCGATCCCGCCGCGACCGAGACGCTTCCCGTGCAGGCCGTTGTTTCCAGAGTCGCATCGGCGTCGACGAGCGCTTGCTCCCCCACGAGCAGCCGATGCGCTTGCAGGTACGATGCGAACGAGCCGATATCCAGCCACGGCTCGTGGAAGGTGAAGCAGTCGACCGCGACGTTTTGGCGCAGCAATTCCTCGAAGATTCCGCCGACATTCTCGGGCTGCTTCGCGGCGAATTCCCGGACGATCGGCAACGCGGTTCTGGGCAAGATTGAACAGCCGGTGGAGACCAGCGTAGTCCTCGGTTCCTTCGGTTTCTCCTCGAAGCCGATCACGCGCCTGGAATCACTCGGATCCGTCAGCACCGTCCCGAAGGAGGATGCGTGCGCCAAATTCTCGATATCGTGCGCGGCGAGCAGCGCGTGCGGTGGATGGAACGCGCGGAGAAATTCCTCGAGGGAGAATCCCAGGTAATTGTCTCCGGTGAGGAGCAGGAGATCGTCATCGAGGTGCGATGCCTCGATCCACGCGGCCACCGCCCCCAGCGCTCCGAGCTTGTGCTCGTCCTTGCGCGTCTGCTCAATGATGAGTTCGACCGGTCGCTCGATCGTCTCCTTCCATCTGCGGAATCCCTCCGCCAACGCGGCGTTCGTGCTGACCGTCACGGGAATTTCGCTCGGTATCTTCTCGAGCAGATGCGTGATGATCGTTTTCCCGGCGAGCGGCAGGAGGGGCTTGGCCCGCTTCTCGGTGAGCGGCCACAGGCGCGTGGCGAAGCCGCCGGCTAAGATGAAGGTTTGCATTCGCTCGTAGCATACTGTCAGATTATCTTGCCGTCAGGAGGTTGACTGGTTACTGGTTATTAGTTTTTAGTTCTGAAGCATAGCAAGGAATGCGCTTTTCTTCAAACCAATAACCAGTAACCAAAAACCAAAACCCATCAGAAGAACCATTCCCACCACTTCCTCTGCGGGCTCACCACCGTCACCGCGTGGCCTTCGAGCGATTCGATCTTCTCATCTCGTTCGACGATGCCGAACACCGAGGGCAGGACCATGTAGGTGATCCCGCGGCTGCGGCAAGCGGAGAGCAGGTTCAACGATTGTTCGAGATCGCTGCACTGGATGACGTGGGTAATGCGTTCCTGCACGAGGACATCGTCGAGTTTGTTGAGCTTGCCGCGGATCGGGACGCTTTCGATTTCCTGTTCCTTGACGCCGAGGCCATCGAGGATCGCGACGGGGAAGAGGGGATTGCGACTGCACTTCAGGAGTGCGATCAAGCGACGGGATTCCCTCGTCACGCCTATGATCAGGGTCGGGAACTGCGGCGGGTCTTTCGTGAGCGCGATCCGCAGCATCGTCTCGAAGAGGACGTGCCAGATCCACGTCGCCCCCGCGCTGATCGCGAATGCGAAGACGATCAAGAGCCGACTGAAGAAGACGTCGTACAGGAAGTAGTACAGGAGAGCGAAGAGCGCGCACCCGACGATCGAAGCGTAGGCGATGTACGCGAGATTGCGCAGTGTCTTCTGGCGTCTTCCCAGCGCAAATGTCCGCGTCGTTGCGAGTACAAGAAGCCAGAAGGGAGACGCGAGGGCCGCCGCCGCAATGAAAGGAGCGAAGGGAAAGTCGCTCGAGAAGATGAACCCCACGCGCAGGAAGTACGCGAGTGCGAAACTTCCAAGGAAAAGAAGGAGATCGGAAAGCAGCCAGAGCAGGAGGAGGAAGCGGTAGCGCACGGGGGGATTATAGCTGCCTGGAGAGAAACTGGTGTAATGAAAAGAACCATCGGAGGCAATCAGGGGAAAAGCGCCAAGCACCAAGATCTCAGAAGCCAAACAATTCGTGAATCATCAAGAAACGTTTGAACATTCAAACCTGGTTTCTTTATGAATTGTTTGGAAGTTGGCTGCTTGGCACTTGGTACTTTTCTGCGAACGCATGCGTTTCTCCTTCACCGCTCCGTCACCCGCACATCATCTCCCTTCCAGGTGTACCCGAGCAACGTCGCGTCCCAGGGAATGTTCCCGTCCCACGTCTGCGCGCTCTGCGCGACCTTCGGCGGGGAGGGGAATTCCTCCTTCTCGATCCACGCGAGCTTGGCGGCCAGTGCCTTGTTCTTCGTCGCTCTCCTGCGGAAATCGTCGCCGCGGAGCACGTAGTAGGTCGCCGTCTCCGCGATGTCCTCGAAACAATTGGTCTTCGCGTAGCCGGTCACGAAGTTGCTCGCTTTGCTGCCCGCGCGCTTCGACGTCGCATTCTTCCAATCGATGCGATAGAAAGCCAGCACGGGATTGTCCTTGTAAATGGGATCGCCGTTATTCTGGAATTCGCTGTTCCCGCTCGCGATGGTCTGTGCAAGACATCCCAAGCTGAAGAAGTGCCCCAGTCCCTCGTGCATGAGGACCGCCCGGCGTTCCTGCATGGGGTGCCTGCCATCGAGGATGATCGACGATGCCCCGGCGTACCCGCGGCTCGGGAGCTTGCCGTCGTAGCGGACGATGAACGTTTGGAGTTTCCTCCGGCAGCTGGAGGGGAGGAGCCTCAACACCTCGTTCGCCATAAGCCTGTCTTCGTCATGAATGTCGGGCTCGAGGAGAGGCGGGAGGATTGCGGGGACGCGAGGATAGGGCGAGACGCCGCTCGGTTCCGGTGCGGGATGTGTGGAGATCGATGATACCGATTGCATTGTGGGAATGACGGTTCTCGGCACTATTGCTGAGGCTGCACTTGCGGACGGCAATCTGCGTGCTACCCTGATCTCGCCATTCACTGCGAGGAGTGATGCCGCGACGAGGCCCCCGATGAGCAGGAAGCGACAGGTTCTCTTCATGGGCAAAAGGTGCAATTTATATTACATTTCTTCTTTAATGTCAATACCCGAAACGGCTGTCTCTCCCGGGCAGCAGCACACGGTCACCATTGAAAAACTGACGTTCGGAGGGTCCGGTTTGGCTCATATCGACGGGCTGCCGATCTTCGTACCGGATTCGATTCCTGGGCAGCAGCTCGAGATCGTCATCATCAAGCGCAAGGATTCTTTCGCGGAGGCAAAGATCCATCGCGTGCTGCGCAAGGCCAAGGATGAGATCCAGCCCCGCTGCCCGCACTTCCACGACTGCGGCGGATGCGTGTGGCAGAACCTCCCCTACAACAGGCAGATCGAATACAAGGAGGAGATCGTCCGCGAGACGCTTTCGCATCTCACCCCCATCGACGAGGCCGATCGCGCGAAGCTGCCGGGCCGCGTGCTCGGCATCATCCCGAGTCCGCAAGTGTTCCACTATCGCAACAAGATGGAATTCAGTTTCGGGTATGCCTCCATGCGCAGCGAGGAACGCGGGGGACGCCGGATGTACTTTGACGAAGAGCCGACGATCGGCTTCCATCAACCCGGCCAGTGGGCGACGGTGCTGCCCATCAACGAGTGCCACCTCTACGACGAGCAAGTGGACATGCTGCTTTCCTCCGTCCGCCGCTTCATGCAGGAGCGCAAACTCACGGTCTACAATCCCAAGACGCAGAAGGGGATGCTGCGCACCCTGCTCCTGCGTCGCGGCGTCCACACCGGCGAGCAGATGATTTGCTTTCTGCTGCAGGCGCGCAAAAAGGATCTCGAGCCGCTCTTCCAGGAGTTTCTCCGCGCCTTCAGCGGACGTCCCAACCTTGCATCGCTCCTCATCGTCGAGCATCTGGGGCTCCACGACCGGCCGGAGTTCCCCAAGGTCCACTGCCTCACGGGCAAGACGACCATCACCGAGCGGCTCTTCGATCTCACCTTCGAGATCTCGCCGTTCTCCTTCTTCCAGACCAACACGCTTGCGGCCGAGAAGCTCTACCGCGCCATCGCCGACGCCGCCGATCTCTTGCAGCGCGATACCCTCCTGGATGCCTACTGCGGCATGGGGACGATCGGGCAGTACCTCGCGCGCTTCTGCCAGAAAGTCGTGGGGGTGGAGAGCCACCCCTCGGCCATCGAGGATGCGCTCAAGAGCGCGGGGAAGAACAAGATCGGGAACATCAGCTTCTACAAGGGGAGAGCGGAGCAAGTGCTTCACCAGCAACTCAAGCCCGGGGGCAAGTACGCCTTCAGCACGGTCGTTGTCGATCCTCCGCGTGCAGGGCTCCATCCCCGCGCCCGCGACGCCATTCTGGAGCACACGCCCGGCAAGATCGTCTACGTCTCGTGCAATACGGCCACCTTCGCGCGCGATCTCGGTGACTTCCTCAAGGCGGGCTACGAATTGCGCACGGTCCAGCCGGTGGATCTGTTTCCGCATACGGCGCATATCGAGACGGTGGCGTTGATGCAGAGAAAATAGATCGCGCATGAAGTGCCAAAGGCCAAGTACCAGAAGCCAAACAATTCGATAACGATCAGGAGTTCAAGATTCAATCACTTGATTCCTTGATGTTTTATGAATTGTTTGGAAGTTGGTGCCTTGGAATTTGATATTTTTCTGCGATCACACACGTTGTACCATTCCTTCCTATGCAGCGCGTCATCTTCCTCTCCATCGGCCGCATGAAGACTTCCTGGATTGCCGAGGGGTGCAGGCAGTTCACCTCGCGCCTCGCGCGCGTCATTGATTTCACGACCGTCGAGATCCCGGCAAGCCGCAACTTCGATCCGCTGAAGCAAGTTCAAGAAGAATCCGCCGCCATTCTCGAGAAACTGGAGCGCCTGAAGGGCGATATCTGGCTCCTTGACGTGCGTGGGAAGGAGATGAGCTCGGAAACATTCGCAAAGGCTGTCGAAGTGGCAAAGGATGCCGGCCGCACGATGATTTTCATTCTCGGGGGTGCGTACGGCGTGAGCGATGCCGTGCGCGCGAGCGCCGACACGGTTCTCCGATTGAGCCCCATGACCTTCCCGCATGAATTTTGCTGTTTGGTTTTTTTGGAACAGTTGTACCGAGCGACGGAGATCCAGAGGAATAGTGGGTATCACCATTAGGGCTAGGGCTAGGATTGGGGCTGGGAATTGGTACATGAATAAACTGACTCATTTCACCTAGCCCTAGCCCTATTTCCTAGCCCTTCTCCATTCAAGCTTTCTTTGCGCCCAACTCCGTTCATCCTATAATCCCCGCCTCTGGCCTCATCGTCCTTCGGTAGGCTCAGGACGATGTCGCAGATCAAAAATTGACTGTAGTTTATTGTTCATTTTTCATCCACGGCCTCATCGTCTAACGGTTAGGACAGCAGGTTCTCATCCTGCAAATCGGGGTTCAATTCCCCGTGAGGCTGCCACGTAAAATCGCTCGCGGCGGCACGCGACCCTGGGATGGAAGACGCCATCTACGACCGCACCTCGTTCCAGAAATTTCTGGGGATCGATCTCCTCGCAGATGTCGTGGATCTCTGTTTTCTTCTCGCAATGCATCGAAGAACATGCTTCGAATGCTTTCCGGCGAAGTACGTGGCACGGCGTTTCGCTCCATGCGTTCCGTCATAGATTTCCTGGAGGAGGAGAAAATGTTTGCAACGCAAACGCGATACTTCTATACTTCGACCATGAAAAGAGCAACGCGCTCGCACAAATTATCGGCGACAAGAATCGCACCTTCGGTACGGACGAGGCGTGTGCTACGAAAGCCGACGCTTGTGGAAGTTGTCGATGCCTATGTGAGGAGCGGGAAAATGAAATCATACCGTTCAATGGACGCGATGCTGAAGGCTCTTGGTATATGATGGGTCCATGGGTCACATGAATCATAAGTATCATCCTCATTTTTCGCATAGGCTCCGGGAGCGTGCGAATGGCACGATGCGACGCCTGCTCAAACAAAAGTTGAAGCTTTTTGCCAAGGATCCCTACAACAAACAACTGGATAATCATGCGCTTGATCATGCATGGAAAGAGTTCCGTAGCATCGATATCACGCCGAACTGGATTGCGGTATATCGTGAATACCCGGGCAAGGAATATGTTTTCATAACATGCGGCGACAAAACACGGGTGCTGAAACCGTGGCGCGTCCTCGATAAACCCGTGCCCGACTGGATCACCTTGTACCACAAAGAATACTGGTCATGATGCAGCGTCTCCGCGAATCACTGGCCCTCGTGCTCATCGGAGTCCTCCCCTTCCACGCCTTCCTCGTGACGGTGCTCACGCGGCTGATTGCGGGGCCGGGCCACGCGCCGCTCACGATGCTGACGATTTGGAAGGAGGCGCTCCTCGCGGTCATCGTTCTCATCGCCCTTCTCGAATGGATCGCCGCCGTCCTCGATCGTGCACGGCGATCGGACACTCTTCCATTCGACTGGATCGACGGCCTGATCCTGATCCTCCTCAATCTCGCAATCGTCGTCTCGGCTGCCGCCCACGTATCGCTCGGGCAGTTCTTCATCGGGTTCAAGTACGATTTCATCGCGCCGTTGAGCTTTCTCGTCTTGAGACGCGTTCCCTGGTCCGGAACATTTCTGCGCAGAGTGTCGATGATGCTTCTCGTCATCGGCGGCGTGCTCGCCCTCGAGGGCATCGACAGTTTCTTCCTGCCCCAGAGCTTCTTCTCGTGGCTGGGCTACTCCGACTTCCACTCGCTCTACATGCCATCGGGCCCCATCGCCGCCTTCCAGCAGATCGCGGGGACGAGCATTCGGCGAATCCAGAGCACGATGAGCGGCCCCAATCAATTCGGCCTCTGGCTCCTCATTCCCTGGTGCTTCGCGCTCCAAACATGGCTGCGCCAGCCCTCGCTCAAGCAGAGCATCTTCTCCACCGAAGCCGTCAAGGCGATTTTTCGCCGCGCTCGTCCCGCGGAAACCCCCACCTTCCCCTGGTACCTGCTCCTCCTCGCAATCGCGCTTCTCCTGACGTTCTCGCGCACGGCCTGGATCGCCGTCGCGCTCGTCACGATCATCGCGCTCCTCCACCGCAATACGGAACTCCTGCGCTCGTGGTTCAATCGCCGCGTCGCTGTCGCCGTCGGCACTGTCGCTCTCGTTCTCCTCGTAGCCTTCCCCCCCGTCTTCTTCCGCCTGAGTTCCACGCGCGGACACCTCGACCGCCCCATCGAGGGAATCGTCACGATCCTCGCGCATCCCTTCGGATTAGGACTTGGGTCTGCGGGTCCGGCATCGAATCACGGCGGCGACACGTGCGTTTTCCTGCAGCCGCATGACGATCCATCGTGGGCAAAGGGGATCCCGAATTTGTGCGTCTACGTTGGCGCCACCAAAGTCCAACCGGCTCGCAACTGTCATTGTCCGCTCCTCCCGGAGAACTGGTATTTGCAAATAGGAATTGAGATGGGGGTGATTGGCTTCGGGTTGTATGTGGCTCTGGTGATTCTGCTCCTTCGGAAATTGCAAAATGCCCTTCGACAATGCTCAGGACAGGCGAATGGCGCATGGCGAATGAAAGAGCAACTCGCCACTCGCAATTCGCCACTCGCAACTCAATCCGTCTTCCTCATCTTCCTCGGCCTCAGCATCGCCGGTCTCTTCCTCCATTCCTGGGAAGACAGCGCGGTGGCGTATACGGTGTGGGTGCTGGTTGCAGCGGTCCTGAAGAGAACAACTCCAGAGCCAGTGAAGTAACGGCGTGTCTTCAACATGTCGCTTCATGAAGATGAAAAATGAACATTGACATTTTAAATATTTAATCATATTCTGTTTCAGGATTCTTGTCACCGTACCCTATGAAAGTCGAAATTGTTGGCGAAAATCAGGAGTACGTTCTTCGTTTGGCTGGCACAAACTCTGGCGTGAAATTTGTCATTGTGCGTGTAACTCGGGAATTAACC
>JACQCJ010000077.1 GCA_016201685.1 Candidatus Peregrinibacteria bacterium
GACTTGAGAATGGATCGTTGTTCCCGGGAGAGCGTCACGGGGCGCGGCAGAGGACCAGGCATCGGATGGGGAGAATGACTGGTTCGTCATCCTACCCGATTCTCAACCAGACGGGAAATTATGATTTGTTGTACTAGTCATAATATAAAATATTTCTAAATGAAATGCAAATTCAACAAAAGACAGGGCTGTGGAGTCCATCTTCATAGCAATCATTCGTTATGAACTCTTCATGCCGCACGTTTTCCCTGGTTCAAAGTTTTTTCGAAAGCACTCTGAATATTCAGGGAAATACCCCAAATCTGCTGCAGTTCCTTTTGAACTCTTTCCAGGCCGACGCGCTTCAAAACGTCTTCCACCTCGATGTGCGGTTCCTCGCCGCTCAGGAGAGTATGATGAACGCCAAAAACGCTCCCATCGGTATTGAGCATCCACCGATAGACCGTGTGAGTGCCGTTTTTGCCCCACGTGCTGAAAATGACAGCGATCTTGTCTCTTTCCATCGCGTAGACATTAATTGCGCCGCCTTGTAGTTCCTCTCGAATGAGGCGGCTGTCACTGGGACTGAACGCATGAAGGGGAAGATTCCCGTAGTCATCATATGGCGTTCCGGGGCCGGTGGGCGAGCGCGCTATCATCATGTATATACTATAACATTTTTTATTATTATTTTCAATTATGACACGACGACACGGTCATGGTTTTCCCCTATAATCAGAGGATTTGGAGCCCCCAAACACACCAACACCGACGCCATCCCAGACTCTCCCTCTGCCGCTCTCCTGGAGCGCGCCCATCCACCCGGTGCATGAGCGATCGAAGCGGTGGTATTTGATCGGCGGAATCGTGGCGCTTGCCTGCGCGGCGTACGGCATCCTCACGGGCACCTGGAGCCTCACGCTCGTGACGCTCTTGATCGCGGCGATGTACTACCTGCTGCGCAAAAGTCCTCCCATCATCAAGCAAATCACGATCGCAGAAATAGGCGTGACGTTCGATGGCGCCTTCATTCCCTGGAGCGGATTCGACGGGTTCTGGTTCATTCAGACTCCCCTCTTCATCGAAGTCCATCTCCATCGAACGGCCGCAAAGCAGGAGATGGTCATCCAAACCGGAGAGATCTCCGTGACCGATATTCGCATAGCCTTGAGCCAATTCCTCACGGAGCGTGCGGATCGCACCGAGCGCCTTGTGGACAGAATTATTCGCATTTGTAAACTCTAGCATGCTGGGCAGATTCACCATTGCCCGCTTCGCACTCCACAATCACTCTCCCACCCGGGAGCGGAGGGAAATTCTTTTTGCGAAGACGGGTGATGACCAAGAAAAAAAGAACGCTTCGGCAATCGAAGCGGGAGAATCAAGAAAAAACAATGATGGATCGCGGGATGCTTCTCAAGTTCGCGAAGACATATCTGCAATCATTCCCGAAGTGATGATTCCTCTCCCCGACGAGATTCTTCAATCTCCGACAGCGGCCGAATGCGCGGGATTTGTTGAGTCGGATGTCGTGCAGACTATTCTCACACGAAAGGAACGAAGGCTTGGGATCGGCTTGGGATGGCGCAATAGCGACGATCTTCCCGAAGCGAGGAAACAGGAAATCGAGACGAAGCTCGCGGACGTGCGAACAGACTATCTCCAGAAACGCCTGAACGATCCTCGCGCAACGGTCGAGATGATGGAGGAGCTGCGCTCCCGCACGGAGAGCATCGCGGGCTTCGCAAGAGGAGCCGAATATCAGATCAAGCGATTAGTCGGTTTGAGAAAATTCAAGAGCCCCAAGCTTTCACTGCTGCTCCTCGAATCGGACTTCACCGAAGCACAACTCGAAGAAGTGACGAAAGGCATTCCAGGAGGAACGCGAGAAGAGGTGAGAGAGCTCCTCCAGCGGGAGAGGGTCGATACATTTGCAATCCGATCGATCATCGAAGCCGATGAAACCATTCCTGAGACTCTCAAAAGAAACGACAAGGCAATGAAAGCGCTGACGGGGCTGATTCTTGAGGCGCAGAACCTCCTGCGAAAGGAGCAGAATGTCGGCTTGTTGTACGATCGCAGCGGGAAGAATCCCATGGAGCGCTGGAAGGCCGCAGCCAAAAACATGACGGAGCTCCTACAAAGGATGGAGAAGGTTTCTGCGGATCAGTTGAAATTGGGAGCGGCCGATGCCCAAGAAGAGCTCCAAAAAACCTACAATGCAATGCGGGAACAATGCTATCGGGGTGAGCAGCAGGGGCAGGCGGCGCTCGATTCCGAGTTTCTCACGCGCTTTGGCATTTCCGCGACGGTCGCCCGGGAAGCTCTGAATGAAAAGACGGTCACGCTCCAGCGCCATCAAGGAAAACCGGTGGATGAAGTTTCTGAGAAAGCAATGAAAAAACCGGGGCAGGAAGGATACGGAGAATATGCTCGCGCCTCTCTGGATGAACTCTCGGAAATCACGACGGAGTTGCGCAACGAGAACGGGTTGGGCTTCCTCGCCGATGCGCGAGTCGAGCAGGAGGAATTGGAACGATGGGCATACGAAACGGGAATGCTGGTGCGTCAGTATCGATCCCGCATGGGAGATCAGGCATTTATGCATCGTCTTGAAAGCATCGTAGGCGCGGAAGGGAAAATATTCTACGATCAATTGCACAACTGGCTGGAACCGTACGCGCTCACCGGCGGCAACGACGCGAAGATGAAGGAGCTGCGGAAAGACCCGCGGAAGCGGATCACAACGACGATGATCTTCGACGTGGCGGACGGCGATGAGAAGGGATCCTGGACATTGACTCGCGCAAGGCGTCAGCGCATCAGTTCCATGCTCCAGTACGTCTTGGACGATGCTGCCACGTTGAACAACTACTTGGAGAACGTGAAGAAGGCGACGAAAGAGGGATTGACTGAGGCGAGAGCTCACGACGAAATCACGAACATCGAGACGCAGCTGGAGACTGTCATGCGGAGGCTCCTGCCTGATGGCAAGCTTCCCGAATCACTGCAGCACGAAGTTTCGACGATGCTTCGGATCCCGGAGGCTCTGCGGCGCAGGCAAGACGAAATTTCCGGAGCGCTCGCGGAGATCCGCTTCCAACTCAAGAAAAATCCAGACTTGGCGGAAATCGGACGACGTCTCGCCATTCAACAGGTGCAGGTATCAGCACTCTCTGCATGTGCTGCTTGCGCCGAATCTCCCCCCCTGATCGACGAAAATTACCCCGATGCAAAAATGCCTCCGGGTCAGGATGGCTGGTACGACCACGACGAGAAAACCATCTTCATCAGAAAGTCGCTGGCAGCCGATAAGAAAGCAGAAGTAAAAGAGCACGAGCGCGGCCACGCGATCGTGGACATCTTCACCAGACGCACGAGCGTTTTCCCGCACTTGATGAATTCGCTGCACGAGGATCTCACCATCCGCTGCAGTCGGGACGAGGGCGCTTCCTTTGATGCGCTCCTGCGGAGCATGGCTGAGCCGTGGGGTATCGCGGGACAGTACAATAAAATTCTTTCTCGGATGTTGAAGAAGCATCGGGGCGATCGGACGCTCGCGGAGGCAGAGGCGGAGAAGGGGTACATCCACATGCTCACGGATGAACTGCTGCAGCAGTACGCGCAGTGGAAGAATCTCCCCGACGCGGTGCGTGAAGCGGAGCCGAAGTCGCAGACGCAGAAGACGCAGAAAAAGCTCTTCAGAATGCTCGAGCGCGGGCTCGGAATCGCAAATGACGAAGGGTATCACGTGTCCGTCGATGATCCCCCCACCCTAAAATCCTTCACGCGGATGTCACAAGGTGAAGACATCGTGGACGTAGTGGCGGCGGAAAAAGCGACTGATACCGGGGCGGAAGAAAGCGTCGACATGAAGGGGGATCTGCAGAAAATTGAGGGGGGGATCATCAAGCTCCGACAGTTCCACGAGGCGTACGACCACATTCCATTGAGCCCCCCGAATCTCATCAAAATACTCGCAGACGGATACAAGCAGCTCAATGGCATTTTCCTCTTAAAAGACAAGCAATACGGCGACGAACCCGAGAAGAATCCCAGTGTCATCAAGGCGGTCAATCGTTGGAAAAAAGTCGTGGAGGAGGTCGGAAAGCAAATCGACAAAATCGACGCGAGTAAACTGGATACGAGCGGCGAGGCGAAAGCCCCCGAGGGATTCTTCGCCCGCATGCGCTTCATGAGCGTCATGGATATCGTCAAGCTGTGGAACGACACCAAGGAGGACATCAAGCACATCTACAAGCGCCGGCAAGATAAGACGCTCAAAGACGTGGGTGATCCCATTTTGAAAGCTCTCAAGGCGGGGAAAGGAATCCCTCTCGCCGGTCACTACCTGGATGAGCTGCACCAGTACCACGAGCGCAAGTACGCCGGGGAAGAAGTGAAGGCGGCCGACGAATGGAAAGAAGGGCTGAAGAACGAAGACAGCAACACGGTCCTGCGCATGATCAACGGGAGCCACAACAAAGATCAGGTGCGCGGCATCATCGCGCTCCTCTGCAGCCGCGGGGAAATGGAGTGGAATGATACGGGTACGTGGCACACGCTCGAGCATCTTTCGGGGTACCACATGCCGGTCAAGGCCTGCCTCCGCGATGACGTTCTCCGCGATGCGTGGCTCAGGAAGATGATTGCCGTTATCTGGAGAGATAAAGAACTCTACTACCAATGGCGGCAGGAGAACGACACAAAAATCGAGAGCTCAAAGAAGAGCTTCGAGCCCAAAGTCGACCAGCTGAGTAACGTCGCCGGCGACGGGATGGGGGCGGAATTGGAGAACCAGCTCCGATTGTGGATACGATGGAATGAAGAGAAAAAGAAAAATCCTTCTCTCAAGCTCTACGACGACGTGAAGCCGCACTTGTACGAGGCAGTGATCACGTACGCCATCGACAAGGGAAAAATGACGATGGAACAGAAGTTCTATTATCTCGTCCAAGCTGTCGCAACGGGCCTCCTCTCCATCGATCGTCTCCGCACGCTCGCGAGCACGAAATTGAACGCATTTCCCTTCATCGATTACTTCTACCATCGCAACAACACGCTGCCGCAGGTGCAAGCCCTCGCCCGCCGGTTGACGGAACCGGAAGAAGGAAAGGAATACCAGCCGGGAATTCGAACAACGCTCTGGCTCAACTACGAAGTCGCCCGCGAGAAGTCCGCGCAGGATCGCTTGAGCAAAGCGCTCTCCGGAACGCGCGCCGAAGGCATCGATCACGAAGATATTCCCTTCTTCTTGGTCAACGTTGACGCATCCTCCGTCGATAGTATGACGGGCGTCATCAGCGGAACGCGTACGAAAATTTCCCCGGAAGGTGCCAAGAACGCCTACGTAGGATGGAATTCCAAACTCAAAGTCTTCGGAGCGCTCATCCAGGCGGAGAAACAAGGATTCGCGCGCGTCTCGAACAGCGACGTGAACATGCTCGCTCAAACGCTCGTCGGCTACATTCGCTACGACAATATCATTACGCGCAGCGTGACGGATCAATTCGCCGACACCCAACGTCTCGTGCTCACGAAGAATCAATTCGAATCCACTCCCGTCTCGGGCGTCGTGGCCACCAAAGAGTATCGCAATGCCATGACAGTGCTTCTGCGAGAGATAGTGCGGGGGCTTCGCGACGAAATTCAGCAGAAGCTCGATGCCGATCCGCATGTCAAGCCGTTCGAGGGCAAGGATGGCGTGGTGGAGAAGTTGAAAGTAGAAGACTTTCTTCCCACCGATCCGGCTGCCGGCCTGTGTCGGAACAGTAAAGCGAAAGCACAACATCTGTACGACTTCCGCACGAATTTTGACAATGCATTCGCGAGTGCGATCCAGGAGAATCCGCACATTTTCAAAGAAGTGCTCCGAACGACGGCACCGAAGCTGCAAAATGAAGGCGGCAGCAAGCATTTCAACATCCCCGAGGCAGTCAAGATCATCGAAAATACTCGCAACGCTGCGTAGAGAGTTCAGGAGTATTGCGGAGAGTTGCGCACATTGGCATCCTTCTCCCATGCGCGTATCCGTCCAGCAACTCGATTCCACGCTTCCGCTCCCCAATTACGCCTCAAGCGGCGCCGTGGGGTTCGACTTCGTGACGCGGGAGACGACCGTGATCGAACCGGGGAATATCGGCCTCGTCCCGGGCAACGTGATCGTGAAGGTCCCCGAGGGGCATGCGCTCTTGATCGTGCCGCGTTCGTCGCTCCCTCGGAAGAAGATGCTCGTGTGCCCGCACTCGATTGGCGTCATCGACCAGGATTACCACGGAGAAAAAGACGAAATTCTCATCCAAGTTCAGAATATTTCAGAGAAACCAGTGACCGTGGAGCGCGGCGAACGCATCGCACAGGGGCTCTTCGTGAAAGTCGATCGGGCGGAGTGGGACGTGGTTGAATCACACGGAAAAGAGACGCGGGGAGGGTTTGGGAGCACGGGGAGCCATTGAAACAATCCTCCACCCCCTGCCCCTCCTCCGGGGGAGGAGGGGAGGAATGAAACATTGGAACATTGCTCCCCCTCTCCATCGGAGAGGGGGCTGGGGAGAGGAACACTGGGTCATTGCCCGATTCCCTACTTACTCAACGGTTTCCTCATGAACGCCGGCACTTCCAATTCTCCCTCGTCCAGATCGAGCGCGGTGGACTTGGCAGTCGTCTCCGAGAAGTTGAGACGGGCTTGTTCGGGCTTCTGCTCGGAGGAACGGCCCGTCGAACGCGAGGAGAACGTTTCCTTCATGAGTCGCTGGGCTGGTGCCATGGAAGCCATCGAAGGCTTGTCCTCGACGAAGCCCGTCGCGATCACCGTGCACTTGATCTGTCCGGTGTAGGCCTCGTCGATCACCGCGCCGAAAATGATGTTCGCCTCGGGCGCGGCGGCCTCGGTGATGATGCGCGCGGCCTCGTCCACTTCGAACATGGAGAGATCGTTGCCGCCCGTGATGTTGAAGAGGATGCCCTGGGCGCCGTGGATGGAGGTTTCGAGGAGGGGGCTATCCACTGCGGCGCGCGCGGCCTCCGCGGCGCGGCTGTCGCCTGTGCCATAGCCGATCCCCATGAGGGCGGTGCCGGCGTCCTGCATGATGGCTTTGACGTCGGCAAAGTCGACGTTCACGAGCCCGTGCACCGTAATGAGGCTCGAGATCCCCTCGATCGCGTGCTTGAGGACTTCGTCGACCACCTGGAAGGCCTCGGTGAGTGGGGTGGTCTTATCGATGAGCGAGAGGATCTTGTCGTTGGGGATCGTGATGAGCGTATCGACTTTTCCCTTGAGGCTCTCGAGCGCCTCATCGGCTTGCTTCTTGCGCTTGAACCCCTCGAAGCTGAAGGGCCGCGTGACC
>JACQCJ010000084.1 GCA_016201685.1 Candidatus Peregrinibacteria bacterium
CACCACGAGCGCCACGCCGACAACCGTCACCGTCGATGCCGGCCAGTTCTCGATCTCGATCAACGGCCCGGCGCAGATGAGCTACACGCGCGATCAAACGGATGCGGTTCTCGCCAACGTCGACTTTACGGCGGGAACGGAGAAGATCGATATCCGCCACATCTACATCGCGGTTCAAGCGAATATGAGCTCGGGCAGCACTCTCGCGAGCGGTAATACCTCAAAGTTCGATGAGATCAAAGAGGTGCTCCAGAACGTCGCCCTCAAGGACAAGACGACCGGTCGCTCCATCAACGGAGTGCGGCTCACGGGCTGCAGCGACTCCGGCCAGGCCACGTCAGGAGTAAGCATCACCAACACGGGCACCTTCCAGATTTACCGCTTCGATGACTTCACGATCACGGGCGCCTCGCACTACCAGCTCGACGTCGACTTCATCGATAACGGATCGGGCAACTCGCCCATGAACGGCGATCAGTACAAAGTCCAAATCTGCGGCGAACCGCAGCAGCTCAGCACCGGCGCGAACACCGTTGGGTGCACCTTCGGCGGTCTCATCGCCATCTCCAAGACCTACCAGATGCAGGTCGAAGGTCTCACGACCGGCGACTCCGTGACGGATGTCCGCCCGCGCGGCACCATCACCGGCAACGCCCAGCGCATCGCGACCGCGAACTTGACGGTTGCCGTCAAGGGCATCGGCTCCGTCGATACCGCCGTGAAGAACGCCAAGAACGTCAATCTCTTCCGCTTCGAGGCACGCGCCGGCGAGGCGAAGGACATCCTCTTCACGAAGGTCATCGTCACTGCCGGGAGCAGCGGCGTTGCGTCACAGGCAGGCAGCATCAACGGTTCGGGCTCGCTCGTGAACGGCCAGAACTACTCGTTGTGGGTCGATACCGACAGCAACGGCATCGTCGACACGATCGTCGACAAGGGCGAGACGTCCCAGAACGACAAAGTGACCTTCAGCAGGCTCACGGGCGGCGGATTCGTCATCCCCAAGCAGAAGACGGTCGTCTTCGAGGTCCATTCCGACATTTCGGCATCCCTCACCAATAACTGGCTGCAGGTCGGCTTCAGCACCGGTGACACGTTCATCGAAGCGGAGGATGTCGTCCGCGGTTCCAGCCTCTCCGGCATCAAGACGGACGGCAGCAACTGCACGACCACCTGCGACTTTACGGTGACCACCACGGCCTCCAAGGCCTACAAGCTGGTGAGCCAGGGTGATCTCTACGTCACGGTCGACACCGTGCCGGTCAAGAACCGCCAATTGCTGGGCGGTGTGCTCGGCGATTCCGTCTTCCGCTTGCTCATGCATGCGGAGAACGAAGGGATCGACGTCACGGATCTGCAATTCACCTCCTCGGGAGGAACAGCCACATCCGTCGATCACCTGGAACTCTATTTTGACGGTCAGACCACGCCGTTCACGACGGCCACCATCGGCGGCTGCGGGAACGATGCGGCTCGCAAGTACTTCGGTACGGGCGCGACGAACGTCAACACGAACTACAGCGGTACGGCCAGCGCCTTCTGCGCGAAGATGCAGCAGCACGAACTCGTCGTTCCGAAGGGCGCGGATGTCAAGGTTCTCGTCAAGCCGTGGCTCAAGACCGACGTCAACGGCGCCACGCCGAACCAGACGATCCAGTTCTTCCTCGACTCGGCCAGCGCATCCAACACTGCCACGGGTTCGGGCGCCGTCCGCGCGCGCGGGGTGGATTCCAGCAACAACCTCAGCAAGAACAACGGCAATACCACCAATGAAGGTGAGGTCTTCATCGGGACGTCAACGCCGGCCGCGACGAACACCCTCATCAGGGGCCTCAGGAGCGTCTCGGTGCTCTCGAAGATCCAGGCCATCACGAATGCCGGTCCCGACACCTCCGTGGTTCCCACGGGCGTCTCCGATCTCGGCCAGTTCAAGATCTCCGCTGTCGCGCATGCCAACTCGCAGAACGGTCTCAACAAAGTGACCCTCTCGGGCGTGATCTTCAACGTGACGGCCACGAACATCACCTTGGATTACCTGGCCTTCTTCTTCTACAACAAGGCCAACTCCACCGTGACGAGCGCCTGCACCGCGCTGAACACCGCCGGTACGGCTCTCGGTCAGAATGCGTCCGGCTCGTTCTTGGTCTATTGTCCCAGGCTCACAGCCAGCGCTGTGAACACGACGATCGATCCCGGCACGGACGGAACAATCGTGCTGCGCGGCACCGTCGTGAATCCGAAGGTCGCAAGTACGAACTCGACGATGCAGGTATCGCTGCAGAGCTTCGATTCGATAACGCGCACGGCCTTCTCGCCGACCGCCAGTCACTTCGAGTGGACGGACAAGGACAACAACACGGCGACGACGGCAACATTCCAATGGGTTGAGTACTCAGATACCACTGTGAAGTCCACGAACTTCCAGGGATAAGTATTCCCCTGAGGAAAGAGCCCCCATGGGCAAGCAAAGGCCCCCCCGCGCATGCGGGGGGGCTTTTTGCTGTGTGGTGTTTGTGTTTTACCTCCACCCCCGGCCCCTCCTCCGGCAGAAGAGGGGAGAATGTTCCAATGCAATCGCGACGATCGGCGTTCTATCCGAGTATCTTCCTCTTCCAGCGCAACAATCGGTGAGCAGTCGGTCGCAGCATTATCTGTTGTTCTGGAGGAGAGGTCACGACCTCTCCGCCGAACTTCGCCTTAAAATCGCTCAATGTTGTCCAAGGATGCGTCGGGCTACTGCCCGGAGGTGCAATCCCCAGAAGATCGTAGGAAACGCATCCACGGGCCTTGCAGTACCTCATTGCCTCCCATTGGAGCAGGTACGGGGCCATGAGCGAACGATGGATAGACGAAGAGGCTCCGTAGTAGTAGACCCCTTTCGCATTCCAGAGGACTCCCATGAGCCCGGCAATCGGTTCTGTGGCGTTCTTTTCGTAGGCCAGGAGGAGAAAGCTCTTTTCCAGGTGGTCGAGAAACGTCCGGTACCGGTTTTTCGGCACTGCAAGAAACCCATCGCGCTGCGTTGTTTGCATCACGAGATTGTGCCAGGAGTCGCTGTCCTTCGATTCGGAAACGACGATACCGTGGCGCTGTGCCACGCGGATGTTGTAGCGGCCCTTGGGGTGCATCTGCGCGAGAATTTCTTCTTCGGAGCATTGCAAATCGATCATGCGAGTGGCCTCGGGCTGCTCATGTCTCTGAGAAGTGGACCCTTCGATGTCACTCAGGGCAAGCAGTGGACAGTGAACAGTGGACAGTGAAGCTGGAGGAGAGAGGAACAAACAGAGCGCGCGGTCTTTTTTTGCATCCTCGACAATCCTGTCGATCAAATCTGTAAGCATACGTTCCACGTTCCACGTTCCACTTTCCACTCGCACTGGTCCCCTCGGGATATCCCATGTCGAGAATCCGAACGCCGTCGTATCGATTACGACGAGCGCGGAGGCATGGATCTCGCCATGCTCTTCGAGAACGTACAGTCGCGTCTGCCGTCCCAGGCGCTCCTGGAACATGCTCCATTCGATTGATTGCCAGAGAGTTCCGTGCAGATGATTCCTGACCCAGGCGTCGTACCGAGCCAAGTCGTGCGGTTCGGTGAGGATACGAACAGGCATGGCGACAGTATGCCGCTGATCGGTTGATTGGTTGATGGGTTTTTTGGTTTCTTGGATCTTCCAGTAAACCAATCAACGAATAAACCAGTAAACGCTTCCCAGAGTGGTAGGAAATGAGTAGTATGGCCCGTACTCTTCCCATCTTAGACTATGGCCTACACCCTCCCCACGCTTCCCTACTCCTACAATGCGCTCGAGCCGCACATCGATGCCAAAACGATGGAAATCCACCACACCAAGCATCACCAGGCGTACATCGATAACGTCAACAAGGCGCTCGAGGGCACCCCGTGGGCCGATATGCCCGTCGATGGTCTCCTCCGCAATCTCGCTGAAGTCCCTGCCGACAAAAAGGCCGCAGTCAGGAATCACGGAGGCGGACACTCCAATCACAGCTTCTTCTGGACGATCCTCGGTCCTCAGAAAGGAGGGAAACCTTCGGGTGATCTTCTGACGACCCTTGAGAAGACGTTCGAGAGCTTCGAGAAGTTCCAGGAGAAGTTCGAAGCCGCCGCCAAGGGCCAGTTCGGTTCCGGCTGGGCGTGGCTGACAATTGAAAATGGAAAATTGAAAATTGAAAATTCTGCGAATCAAGACTCGCCGCTGAGTTCGGGGAGGACGCCGATCCTTGGAGTGGATGTCTGGGAGCATGCCTACTACCTCAAATACCAGAACAAGCGTCCCGAGTACCTCAAAGCGTTCTGGCAGGTCGTGAATTGGGATGAGGTTCAGAGACGCTTCGTTGAAGCCACGTGATAAGACTGGGAATAACCGCGTTGCCAGAGCGAATCATGATTTCTTCTGTCCAACCGTACGTCCCTTCACAGCGGTGTGCTTGAGGGTTTTCTCGGCCCAAACTTTTTGGATGTACTCCTTGGTCACAGAGGAGCCGTTCTCGCCATTGTGGTCAGCTTCTCCTGCACTCGAACCAGAGAGTTGCCGCTCGGCCGCTTCAAATGCGCTCTTGGCCCGTCTGTTCTGCTTGTGCTCGGCCTTGCTCATGCCTCCTTCTTTCCAGATTTGATCCACGTTCACGCGGTAGAGATTGTTGTACTTCTCCAATTCATTGGGGCCTGCGAGCTTGAGGACATCGAGCTCGGGAGCAAACATTTCACTGTAGCGGTCGCGGCGCCGGACCAGGCGCATCTTTCCGTCAGGAGAGATCATCACCACCGCAGCGCGCTTGATGGTGTTGAAGTTGTTCGCCAGCACCTGCGCGTAACCGCCCACGTCCATGATGGCGACAATGTCTCCGGCATGCAGTTTCGGCAGTTCGACCCCATGGGCCATCAGATCCCAGCAATCGCAGGTGTTGCCCCCAATCGTCACCGAGTGAATCCGAGGAGCGTTCATTTGCGAGGCGGGCAGCACGTCATAGCGCAGCCCCCCCTCGGAGATCTTGATGGCGCCCTGCACGAGCGTGTCGGGAATAAAGTTATAGCTGGAGCCATCCACATTGATCATGCGGCTCTTGGCCCCGAGCCGCTTGCGTGAGATGACTTTCATCAATCCGATGCCGGCATTGAGGATGATGGCCTTACCCGGCTCGAAGATGAGGTCGAGCGGCGGAAGGCCCTGGCGATCCATCAGGCGCTGGAAGTAGGCGGGAAAATTCTTCATCTCCTCGATGGGGAATGCGTGCTCGTCACCGACCGCGGCAGGGAAGCCGCCCCCGAGGTCCAAGCGCCGGACACGGATGCCCCGATCAAAACAGCGCTTCATGAGCTTCACGAAGACGCGAGCCGCCGCTTTGTAGACCCTCGTCTGATACACGTAACCGCCGAAGAAGTGGAAGCCCTGGAAGTCCACGTAGGGGCTCTTGCGTGCCAGATCGATCGCCCGATCGATGTACCCGATGGGGATACCGTATTTATTCCCGCGGGAAGACCACGAACCGACCTGCAGCATGGGGTTCACGCGGATCATGATGTCGATGTGCTTCTTGAGTTTCTTGGCGGTCTGCGCGATGTGCTCGATGTCTTCCAGGGAATCGGCCGTGATGGCCTGGATACCCATCTTTGCCGCGAAGTAGAGATCCTGCTCGCTCTTGAACAAATTCGTGAGCACCAACTGACGCGGCTTGAAATCGGCCAGCAAGCCGAGGATCAGCTCGCCCACGCTCGCGCAATCGAGTTCAAAACCCTCTTCCCGAACGATGCGCAAGATCTCGAGGTTGCTGTTGCACTTCACCGCGTACTGCAGGCTGATCGTGGGACCGAAGGTCGCCTTGAACCGCCGCAACCGCGAGCGAATCTCGCTCTCGACCATCACGTAGAGCGGCGTGCCGTACTTCTTCGTGATCGCATCCACCGGTACGCCCTCAATCATCATCATTCCCCGTTTGTCCTGTGACAGAAAGTTGTGCCACCGTTCCCGCATGTAGCGGCTGGAGATTTGCTTGGCCGTGGTTCTCGGTTTTTTTTCCGTTACGGGAGGGGACATTTCCTGGGTAAAAGTAACAGAGGCCGAGTGTAGGTTCTCGTCGCTGCTTGTCAAGAGCATGTTCAGTGATTTTCACAGACGGGCGCGGAAAGGTCGGTCTTGGACTCTGCCTCAACTCTTCGTTGTCTCCGCGCATTTCCAAGAGCACCTTTCCTCGCCTCATGACGGAGACACCCCATCCACGATTGTGGTGGTCTCAGTGGTACATCCGGCCGCAGACGGATTTCGATGGCGAGAATGCATGGCAAAACCATCAGAGATGCGTCTGGCAGATTCTTGAAGAAAAGATCCTTGTCCCTCTGCGACTCTTTGAGCATGTCGACCCTGTTTCTGCGCGCGAGCGGCGCCAGCGTCAGTCGAGAGCGGACAAAACCCGAATGGCAATTCGTCAATCATTGCCGTGCTCGTCATTTTGGAAAAATCGTTGTGTTTCGAGCCGGACGACTTATCATGCGTCCTTGAGTATTCCTTCTGCCCCATGCCCCCGAAGAAAAAGTTCAGCGGACTCTCGCCTTCACTCAAGAAGTTCATCGTCGTCGAACCGTCGGGCACCGCAGGATCCGCCACCGTCTCTGCCGATGTGAAGAAGAGCAGGACGCCGGTCTCTGCGTTCGCCGAGCGCACTCTCAGGCACTGCAACGGCGGCTTCACGCTCCAGGCCGCTCTGTGGCTCAAGAACCACCTCGATTGCGGCGGGAAGCTCGTCGTCACCATCGCCGGCGCGCTCAGCTCCTTCCAAGTGGGCGTCACGCTCGCGGAACTCATCCGCAGGAACAAAGTCCACCTGGTCTCCGCGACCGCCGCCAATCACGAAGAGTCCTACTATCGCTACGTCGCGCACTCGCACTACGCCTACATTCCGCGCTACACCGAACTCACGCCCGAGCAGGAGGCGGAACTCAGAGACGCGGGGCTGCGGCGCATCACCGATACGTTCCTTCCGGAAGACGAGAGCGTGCGCATCATGGAGCCGCATTTGCTCAGAATGTGGAAGGACGCGCAGAAGAAAGGTCAGCGCTTCTTCCCGCACGAATACTTCCGCCGGCTCTTTTCCGAAGGTCTCATCGAAGCCGATCCCATGGCGAACGAGAATGATTGCTGGGCGTACGCCGCCTATCAAAAAAAGATCCCCATCGTCATTCCCGGCTTCGAAGATTCCACGATGGGCAACATCTTCGCGAGCTACACGTACGGAGGGAAGTACCGCCCGGACAAAGATCCGCTCCTCGATGCGACGATCATGAAGACGGGGCTCGAGTACTTCACCTGGATGTACGACTGGTACATGGAGACGGCGAAGACTTCCCCTATCGCCTTTCTACAGCTGGGCGGCGGCATCGCGGCGGATTTCCCCATCTGCATCGTGCCCTCCATCAAGCACGATCTGAAGCTCCACGGCAAAGTGCGCGACTGGGCCGGCTTCGTCGAGATCGGCTCCTCGCCGATGTCCTACGGCTCGTACTCGGGCGCCGGCGGCAAGGAGAAAATCACCTGGGACAAGCTCTCCACCCAGAGCTACTACCAGATCATCCAGAGCGACGTGACGGTCGCGTTCCCGTGGATAGCAGCTGTCCTACTTGATCTCTGAGAGAGTTGCGAATGGCGAAGGGCGAATTGCGAATTGGTTTTTCATTCGCCATTCGCAACTTGCAAATTGCAATTCAATCACTCTTCACTGTCCACTTTCCACTGTCCACTCTACAATTTTTGCATGTCCCGCCTCGTCACCCTCGGCCTCATCCAAATGTCCATGACGTCGGATCCTGCGGAGAATCTGGAGAAGGCGCTCGGGAAGGTCGAAGAAGCTGCCGGGAAAGGAGCGCAGATCGTGGTACTTCCAGAGCTCTTCCAGAGCCGTTACTTCTGTCAGCGTCCCGATGATGCGTTCGCGTTCGAACGCGCCGAATCGATTCCGGGTCCCACGACCGAGAAGCTGAGCGCGCTCGCGACACGCTTGAAGATCGTGCTGGTCGGAGGTTCGATCTTCGAGAACGCAGCCGGGAAGCATTTCAACACGTCCGTCGTTCTCGGTCCGCAGGGCGAGCTGATCGGCACCTACCGCAAGGCGCACATTCCCGAGGATATCCTCTACCACGAGCAGCAGTACTTCGCGCCGGGCGATACAGGGATCAGGGTCTTCGCAACTCCATTCGGCAGAATCGCGCCGCTCATCTGCTTCGATCAGTGGTATCCCGAGGTTGCGCGGATCGCCGCTCTCCAGGGCGCGGAGATCATCCTTTACCCCACGGCCATCGGCACCGTTGATGCAGCAGTGGAGGAGAATATCACGGGCGATTGGGAGCAGATGTGGCGCAACGCCATGCTCGGGCACGCCGCCTGCAACAACGTCTACGTCGCCGCCGTCAACCGCTGCGGCACGGAGGATCAGCTGCGGTTCTGGGGCGGCTCCTTCGTCGCGGACCCCTCGAGCGCGATCCTGGCCAGGGCAGGGGATCAAGACGAAGTGCTCCTCGTGCAGTGTGATTTGGACAAGATTCGTCCGTTGCAAGACGCGTGGCGATTCTTCAAGAACAGGAAACCGGACACATACGGGGAATTGACAATGGAAAATTGAAAATTGACAATGATGGAAGCAAAACAACGATGCGCTCTTTCCTCCCAACATTTTCACACTTCGACTTCGCTCAGTATGACCCATTGATTCAGTAACGTGAGTAATCTGCGAGTGATCCTGACCCGTGTCGAAGGGTCGATTCTCAATTTTCCATTTCCCCAGTGCCTCTTTCTCCCCCATCATCCACTCCCAGCGCGCTTGGCTACCGCATGCCGGCCGAATGGGAGCCACACGAGGCGACGTGGCTGATCTGGCCGCACGACGAGCGGCACTGGCCGGGGAAATTCGAGGCCGTTCACCCCATCTGGGCGCGGATGGTCAAGGAACTCGAGACGGGCGAGGACGTCCGCATCCTCATCCATGACGATGCCGTGCAGCTGATCGCCGAGTCGCACATGGCGCAGGCGGGGGTCTCTGGCCAACGCGTCCATGTGCACCGCGTTCTGAACAACTACTCCTGGGTGCGCGACTGCGGACCGATTTTCCTCAAAAATTCCCGCGGCGAGACGCTCTTGACCCACTGGGGATACAACGCGTGGGGCGATCAATGGGATCACGAACTCGACGATCGCATTCCAGAAGCGATCTCCGCGATCACCGGCATCGAGCGCGTCACGGCCCCGATGATCCTCGAAGGAGGGTCCGTCGACGTGAATGGAAGAGGGGCGCTCCTCACGACCGAGAACTGCCTTCTGAATCCCAATCGCAATCCAAACCTGACGAAGCCGCAGATGGAGCAGTATCTCAAGGACTATCTCGGCGTCACCAAGGTCCAGTGGCTCGCGGGCGACATCGCCGGGGATGACACAAGCGGACACATCGATGCGCTCGCGCGCTTCGTCGATTCTTCGACCATCGTCACGATCATCGAGGAAGATCCTTCAGACGAAAATTTCGAATCTCTTCAGGCGAATCTGCGCAATCTCAAGACGCTGACGGATCAGGATGGTCATCCGTTCAACATCATCACGCTTCCGCTCCCCAAGCCCGTGATGTGGAAGGGCACGCGCCTCCCCGCAACGTACGCGAACTTTTACATCGGGAATGCGGCCGTCTTGCTGCCCGTTTTCGATGATCGAAACGACACCGTTGCCATCGAGGTGATTCAGAAAGCCTTCCCAAACCGCCGCATCGCCCCCATCAACGCCCGCGACCTCATCTGGGGCTTTGGGGCGTTCCACTGCGTGACGATGCAGCAGCCTCATGCCACTTCGCATTCGAAACGTTAGGAATGTCCTGAGATCATTGAGGGTCATTCTTCGCTATGCGGAACGCTTCGCGGCATTCGACGGAGGGTCTCATTCGATGAGAATTCCTATCGTTTAATTCGCAAATTGGTA
>JACQCJ010000073.1 GCA_016201685.1 Candidatus Peregrinibacteria bacterium
AAAAGTTCGGCATGATGCTTTCGATCCTGCGCGGAGGAAGGCTCGCGAAGGGAAGCGAGCAAAAGCGACTGCGAGAGATGACAGGCATTCGAGACCGTGGCGCGGACGGCGCCGGCGGTTTTATCTTCCATCACGCGCGCGACGTCCTTGGTGAGACCTTTCACTCCGTAGATGAGGAATCCAACGCGCAATCCCCACGCGTAATCTTCTTTCGAGCAGCCATCGATCTTCACCGCGATGACCCGCTCGTGGAGATCGGCGAGTAAGGAGAAGAGCGACTCGGGATAGACATCCTCCTCGTACGTGAGACCGAAGTACGCATCATCGAGCAAGACGATGAGCGTGTTGCCACGCTCAGCACTCTCACGAAAAACTTCGACAATAGACTTCGCCTCATGCCGAAGCGGCGAATAGCCAGTCGGATTGTTCGGAAAATTCAAGAGAATGATCAGCTTTCCCGAACGAGATTCCAAATGAGATCGCAATCCATCGAGATTGAATCCGTCGTTCGTGAAGAGCGGAAACTCCATCAGTTTCGCCCCGTACGTCTCCTCGAAGAGAAGTCCGTAATTGTCCCAGTGGGGATCGGGCACGATGACCGCATCGTCTTCGTCCGCGAAGAGGTAACCGGCAATGCTGAGCGAGTGCGTGAGACCCGCCGTCACGACGGGAAGCGTGAAGCTCGACGCGGGCAGCGATGGATTTTTCGTGCGAAGGTCTTCGCTCCACGCCGACCGGAGTTCTGCGAGACCGAAGCCAGGAGCGTAGGGAAAGACCAACGCCGGTGGAAGTTGAAGCCTGCTCGCGATCGAGGAAAGGTGGAGCGGCACTCCATCATCCCCCACGCCAATGCCGATCGTCGCGTTGATCGGTTTTCCCTTGGCTTCGGCGGTTTGCCCGAGGATCCCCGCGTGCGGGAAGTAGATGGATCGTCCGCGCTTGGAAAGAGCGGCGAGCAACGAAGGATGTTGCGTTCGGAGAATATCGTTGAGTTCGGATGCGTGTGAAGAAACCGGCATGCACCGGAAGCGTACGCGATGGATCGTCGATGACCAAAATCCGGGGGCGGCGAAGTCGGAGATACTTCGAAGAATCTCGGAGAACAGCCAAAAAACTCTGGCACAGAAAGCCATTTTCCGGTATACTCATGAGATTTTCCCGAGCCTGCGTTCGGGAGATACAAACACGCACAAAACGCGCACGAGGGAGGCGATGGCGTCACGGTAATCTCGCCGACCGAGGAGCAGAAGTTGCTCTCACTCCTGAGTGTCCGCAGCAAGCTCCAGCCGTACGACACCTTCTCCGACTACAGCGCTCGGGCCAAGGCCGAGATCATCTCGCTCCCTCGCAATGCGCAAGAACTCTACGGCGAGAACCTCGGGGAAGCGGTGGAACAGTTCACACAGCTCAGCGTCGAGATGACCAAAGACGTGAACCCGGACGTGATCCACTGCCACGATTGGATGACGTTTGAAGCGGGAATCCGCACCTCTCGGCATAAGCGAAAGCCCCTCGTCGCCCACATCCACGCAACCGAGCTCGACCGCACGGACTTCCATCCCAATGAATGGATCACAGCCCGGGAACGCGGCGGGCTTTTGGCGGCGGACAAAGTGATCGCCGTGAGCGGGTACACCAAGAACATGCTCATGCGGCACTATGGAATCCCCGGAGACAAGGTCGCGGTGGTTCACAACGGCCATGACCGCGAACATTTCCCCGTGCAGAGCGTACTGCAAAATCCACTCACGCAGGAGAGGAATCCCTTCATCCTCTTCCTGGGACGCCTCACGGTGCAGAAGAATCCGTGGCAATTCTTGGAGATGGCCAAGCGCGTCCACGATCTGCGGCCGGATGTTCGCTTCGTGATGGCCGGGGACGGGCCGATGCTCGGAACCTTGATCGATCGAGCGTGCGAGCTTGGGCTGCACGACTGCATGACCTTCGCCGGCAAAGCGAACAGGGAGGAGGTGCGGAGCCTCTTCGCCGCAGCGAGCTGCTTCGTGATGCCGTCGCTCTCCGAGCCCTTCGGTCTCGTGGCGCTCGAGGCGATCGAGCACGGCACGCCGGTGATCCTGAGCAAGCAATCGGGAGCCGCCGAAGTGATCCAGCACGCCTTCACGATCGACGCCTGGGACAGCGAGAAAATGGCCGATTGTGTCCTCACGATCCTGCGCGAAGAGCCGCTCGCGCGGCAATTGCGCTCCGAAGCCCCCCACATCCTCCGGCGGCTCACGTGGCAGAACCAAGCCGGAAACGTCCGGTCGATTTACCAAAACCTGATCACGGGTTGATTGGTTTATTGGTTTCTTCGTTTTCTGGATTGAACATTCATTCGCAACTCGCCATTCGCCACTCGCAATTTCCCCCTCATAAACCAATCAACAAATCAACCAATAAACTTCCCCGATCTTCTATGACTCCCTCCATCACCTTCTACTTCCAAGTTCATCAGCCCTACCGTCTGCGCGATCTGCGCATCACCGAGATCGGGAAGGGTGATGCGAATTACTTCGATGCCGAGAAGAATCGTAGCGTCTTCCGCAAAGTCGCCGAGAAGTGCTACCTGCCGGCAAATCGCCTGATGCTCGAGCTCCTGGAGCGCTACCCGAATTTCCGCATCGCGTACTCGCTCTCCGGGGTCTTTCTCGAACAGTGCGAGGAGTACGGGCAGGACGTCCTGGCGAGCTTCCGCGTGCTTGCGAAAACGGGTCGGGTCGAGTTCCTCGGCGAGACGTACTACCACTCGCTCTCGTGCCTCAAGTCGCTCAAGGATTTCTGCAAGCAAGTGCGCATGCATACTCTGGCGATCAAGCGGCACTTCGGGCAGCGACCGACGATCTTCCGCAACACCGAATTGATCTACCGAAACGAGCTCGCATTGATCGCTCGGGTACTCGGTTTCCGCGGCATTCTCGCCGAAGGCGCCGACCGGCTGCTCGGGAACCGCAGCGCCAATGAACCGTTTGTCCCTCCCGATTTCCCGCTGCGCCCCGAGCAGGAGCAGACCATCAATCGGGAACGGTGGATGCCTCCTTCTGATTCCATGCACATCCTCTTGAAGAACTACCGTCTCTCCGATGATGTCGCGTTCCGCTTCTCGGATCGGTCGTGGGTGGGCTATCCGCTCCATGCCGACACGTTCACCGATTGGTTGATGACAGCCGGCGGTCACAGCATCAATCTCTTCATGGACTACGAGACCTTCGGCGAGCACCAGTGGGAAGACACGGGAATTTTCGAATTCTTGCGCGCGTTGCCACGAATCTGGGACAAGCGCGGGATTGCGACGACAACGCCTTCGGAGGTAATTGCACGGTGGACCGGGACATCAGAGGTGTACGACGCGCACGACTTCATCTCCTGGGCCGATACCGAGCGCGATCTCTCCGCGTGGCAGGGCAATCGCATCCAGCAGGCTGCGCTCGATGCGCTGTACGGCCTCGAGGATCTGGTGGAACGAAGTCACAGCGAAGAACTCGCGAAAATCTGGGGGAGATTGCAAACCTCGGATCATTTCTACTACATGTGCACCAAGTACTGGAACGACGGCGACGTGCACAAGTACTTCAGCCCGTACGACTCCCCGTACGAAGCGTATAGGAGGTACAGCCATGCGCTGTGTGATCTGCGACAGCGGCTGGAAGCAAACGCCAAGTGCCAAGTGCCAACGAGCAAGAAAGAATTCAATCATCATTCTTCAAGATTCAATTGTTTTCTCCAGAAATTTCTTGGTTCCTGGGGCTTGGCCCTTGGCACTTCCGCCTGATATGCCTCGTTCCCTCGTCCTCGGCAACAGTCACATGCTCGCCACGTTCGACGAGACGCTCCAGATGCGAGACCTGTACTA
The DNA here is from genome assembly GCA_016201685.1 of Candidatus Peregrinibacteria bacterium. GTDB lineage: Bacteria > Patescibacteriota > Gracilibacteria > Peribacterales > Peribacteraceae > JACOTD01. The sequence continues at coordinate 3,851 of JACQCJ010000073.1, forward strand.
CCCGTACGTGGGCATGGAAGACCAGACGACGTACGGACACATGCACCGTATCGGCGTGCTCGTGGAAGGACGAGGATTCTCGTGGCTCGGCGACGGCTCGTGGCGCGTGACGCCGAGCTACACCCCGGAGACGCTCGTGGGAAATTCGACACTCAAGAATGACCGGTTGGGACTCGTGATCACCGCGTTCGATTACGTCCACCCCGTCCACAATATGCTGCTGCGTCACTTCCGCATACGATCGACGGACGGCGCCGAGCACGTGCGCATCTTCTTCAACCACAACTTCTACATCTACGGCGACAAGCAGAAGGACACGGCCTTCTACGAACCCTACACGAACTGCATCGTCCACTACCGTCAATCGCGCTACTTCCTCGTCGGCGGGACGACGGACCGGCCCACCGAGTGCGTCACGGGCGTGGATGGCGGCCGCTACGAATCCGTACTGCGGAGCATGCAGCATCTCAAAACGTGCGGCATCTCCTCGTTCAACGTGGGCAAGGCCGATTATCGCGGTCTCGAGGGAACGTGGAAGGATGCGGAAGACGGCGATCTCAACAGAAATCCCATCGAGCAGGGATCGGTCGATTCGACCGTGGGCATCCATTGCGCGCTGGAAGCAGACAAGGAAACGGAAGTGGTCCTGTGGCTGTGCCTCGGGAAGACGCTGAATGACGTCCTGCGCCTACAGCAGATCGTGCTCGACGACACTCCCGAGCGCTTGCTGCGTCACTGCCACAACTACTGGAAGAGCTGGGTGAATAAAACCCAATGGAACTTCGGCTCGCTCTCGCCGCAGCTGATCGAGCTCTTCAAGCGGAGCCTCCTCCTCATTCGCACGCACATCGATAAGAACGGCGGCGTGATCGCGGCGGCGGACTCTGACATCATGGCGTTCAACCGCGATACCTACACCTACGTGTGGCCCCGTGACGGCGCGTTCGTCTCCCTCGCGCTTGACCAGGCCGGCTACCAGGAGGTGACGCGCGAGTTCTTCCGCTTCTGCTGCCGCATCCAAGCCCCCGACGGTTACCTTCTCCACAAATACAATCCCGATGGATCGCTCGGCTCTTCATGGCACCCGTGGTTCCGCAACGGCGAGGCCCAGCTTCCGATCCAGGAGGATGAGACGGCGCTCGTGATCCACGCGCTGTGGAAGCACTTCCAGAGCACCAACGACTTTGAATTCTTGCAGGAGATGTACGAGAACTTCGTGCGGAAGGGATCGAACTTCCTCTGCGACTTCCGGGAGGAGAAGACAGGTCTGCCGCTCCCCAGCTACGATCCGTGGGAGGAGCATCGCGGCATCTTCACCTACACCACGGCATCGACCATCGCCGGCCTCCATGCCTCAGCACGCATCTGTCACGTCCTCGGGCATCATCAGCATTCGGAGATCTACGAAGCGGCCGCGGACCAGATGCGCCAGGCGCTCCTCTTCCATCTGTTTGATGAAGGAACGCAGCGCTTCCTCAAGAAGATCAAGCGCAAGGACGGCCAGACGACCGAGCGGGATCTGACCCCCGATGCGAGCATCGCGATGATCTGGATCCTCGGCGTCCTCCCCGTCGATGACCCGCGCGTGCTCTCCACCATGCGCCAACTGACCGAGCAGCTGAGCCTCAAAACCGGGATCAAAGGCTTCGCGCGCTACCCGGGCGACCGCTACCAGGAAGTCGTCCCCATCGGCGGCGATATTCCCGGCAACCCCTGGATCATCACCACCCTCTGGTTCGCGCAGTGGCAGATCGCGACGGCGAAAACTTCGGACGACTTGTCGGGCGCCAAGAGCATCCTCGAGTGGGTGCTGCGCTGCGCCTCCCCCAGCGGCATCCTCCCCGAGCAGATGCACCCCCTCACGGGCGCTCCCCTCTCCGTGGCTCCGCTCACGTGGAGTCATTCGACATTCGTCGAAACCGTCATCCAGTATTTGAACAAAGAGCGCAGTCTCCTGGGGCAGGAGATCTACACGAAGATGGGGGGCGGGAATTGAACAATACTTTCTCCTCAGATGAGTTCGGAGGGACTGCTTTTCAATGAGTCATCAAGGATTTTCAATAAAGTTGTAACGCGATCGATATAGCCGAGTTTGATGTAGAATTCGTGCGCACCGAGGTTTGGCGCAAAACAGTCCACGTGGCATCCCTTGCAGCCGGCCTCCTGAAAGTACTGCTCTATCGCACACATAAGACCGAGACCAACTTGTTTTCTCCTATAGGATGGATGGACGTAGAGTTCGAGTATCTTGCCATCCTTCGAAGGATATGCCTCCAGATCATCATCAACGGCATTTCCTGGAATGATTCCTGCAATGCATCCGACAATCTTCTCATTGTCATCTGCAAGGTACATGGTCCCATTTTTGCTTTGGATTTTCTCAAGCAGTCTCTGCACGTATGCCTCTCCATTATAATCCTCTGCAAACCGGATTCTCCTAAGAGGATCGAGTGAAGCAATGTGTTGCTGCAATTCACTGAGACAAGCTACGAGAGCTGCTTTGTCCGCTTCTCGATACTGTCGAATCTTTACTGCCATGCTGCAATGGTAGCGTTGACGTTTCTCTTCGTAAAACGCACTGAGGTATACTTTCCACCATGCCCCGCCTCCGCCCCGTCCTCCTCTCCCTCACGCTCCTCTTGATCGTGATCGGATGGGGCGTGGGCGTGCGCGCAACAGCGACCGGAAGCGGAACAGAGACAAACAAGATGATGACCGACACGGGCGCGCTGCTCCTCCAGTGGCAATCGCGCGTTGCGCGGACGAAGGATTTCTGGAACCGGGTGCTGGATGCGCAGGCGAAAGAGCAGCGTGAGAGGGGCGCCGTCGCGCGGTACGACAAGAAGCGCGCGGAGTTCCGCGCGCAGTGCAGGGACAAGATCCGTCGCGCAAACAGGGACACGAAGTTCCCGACGATCCAGCGGTGCTTCCGCGGGGAGATCACGCAAGAGAGAGCGCTCCTCCTGGCCCAAACGGGGTATCTCCATGACGCTCCGGGCATTCCCTCGGACGTGCGGCAGGCGCTCGGGAAGAAGATCGGCGCCCTCACGGATGCGCTCGGCACCGTCGTGAGCGCGGTGGACGCCGGCGTGTACACGGGGAGGGATGACCTGCTGGAAGCCCGCAATAATCTGCGCGATCGCTACCGGAACATCGTCTGGGAAGGATGGACGCAGCTGCGCATCGAACGGCTCCTCACCTGGGTCGATTTCCTCCTCCTCGAGGCGCGCGACCAAGCCTCGGATGCACGTGATCCTTCTCCGTGGAACACGGCGACGCAGTGCCTGCTCACGGCGGAAGCTTCTCTCTACGACGCGCGAGCGCGCGTGATCGCAGGCACGGGCGCGTCCCTTCCAACAATCGCGACCTCTCTTCAGGAGTGCGCTGCACGAATGAAATTCGCGATACTGCCGATGTCCGCCTCCGGAGCGACGATGAGCAACTCAAGCTTACATTGAACGAGCTCTCTGAAAAACAACGAGAGTATGTCATGGTGAGCTGAGCCTGCCCTGAGCAATGCGAAGGGTCGAACCATGGCATACGACCGCGGCCAGAAAGGCCGCTCCCCAAGTTCAAAATTATTTTGCACTCTGAGGGAAAGATACGCTCCATCGAATCCATCAAAACCATGATCCTCTGAATCTTCTGAATCCTGTGAATCCTCTGAATCTTCCCTACCGCCTCGAACGCACCCGCAACCGCCATTCCAACGCGGTGTACAGAGACGAGACGATTGTGATCCGCCTCGCGCGTAATCTCTCCCTGCGCGAAGAGCAGCGGCATATCGAGAATCTCCTCAAGCGCATGCAGAAATTCGTGATACGAGAAGAACGCAGAACGCGCATCGATCCCTTCCGGCTGCTCCTCGACGGAGCGTCTGAACTCACGGTCGCCGTCCCCGGCGGCGGATCGTACCGCTTCACGCTGGAAGCCGGAGACCGGACGCGGGCGAGGCGAACGACTGAGGGATGGGCGGTCACTCTCGGACCGGGCATCCGCCAGGCTCGCTTCCACCGCTTCCTGTGGAGGCTCCTTTCGGAACTCGAACTGCCTCGCATTCGCTCTCTCGTGCACGCGATCAATACCCAGACGCTGCGCGTGCGCGTGCGCGGAGTGAAGCTCCACAGCGCGACGACGCTGTGGGGAAGCTGCTCGCACACCGGCAGCATCGCGCTCAATGCCGTCCTGCTCTTCCTGCCCCAAGACATGCTCGAGTACGTGATCGTCCATGAGCTCGCGCACCGCATTCACGGCAACCATTCCCGTGCATTCTGGCGCGAAGTGGAGCGGGCATGTCCCGAGTACGATCGCCTCCGCCGCGCGATGAGGCATTTCTCCATCTGCTCGTTGTGAGCAAGGCGAAGAGATGCTACGATGCGTCAATGAAGAAGCATCCTCCCAAGAAAGGAAAGAACGATGACAGCGGCACCGGCGACGAGTCGGGCTCCCAATCCGACATTCGCCCCCAGGACACGAACAACCTCGGCGAGCTGGGGCAGAGAATCGGCGAAGGACACTCGGAAGAGAAAGATCAGATGCTCTGATACCAATTTGCGAATGAAACGATAGGAATTCTCATCGAATGATACCCTCCGTCGAATGCCGCGAAGCGTTCCCCATAGCGAAGAATTACCCTCAATGATCTCAGGACATTCCTAACGTTTCGAACGCGAAGTGGCATGAGCGTTGTTCGTTGGGGACCATGTTTCAGGGAATGTTTTTTGCTTCCACCAAACAAAACAAAACACCCCCCTCTCCTTCTTTTGATGCTTCAAAAATACTTTCCTGTACAGAAGAAAGGAGAATCCAAGAAAAGGAGAGGGGTTGGGGATGAGGTCGCCTACAAAACAAAAACAAAACTTTATCAAAGAACCTTCAAGAACGCCGCCCCGATCCCCCGGCACATTTCTCCGAAGAGAAACACCGGAAATCCGACGATACTCGTCCAATCACCCTCGATCTTCGCGATCATCAACTGTCCCAGACCATCGATTTGAAATCCGCCGGAGCGATCTCTCCATTGATCGGTGCCGATCCACCACTCGATTTCCTGATCGCTCAACGTCTTGAACGTGACGAAACTGCTCGAGACGTCGCTCGCCTCTCGACCGTCCGGAGCGACCAGACAGAGTCCGGAATGGACAACGGAAGTCTTTCCGCTCTGCAGCTGCAACATGCGGCGAGCATCACGTTCATCTCGGGGTTTCTCGAGAATCGTTCCTTCGCAGCCGACGACGAGCGTGTCGCAGCCGATGACCCAGGATTCCGGATGTTTCCGCGCAATATCCCGTGCTTTGAGTTCCGCGAGCGCCTGGGCACGACGACGAGGATGGACTTCACCACAGGACTCCTCGGCTACATCACTCGGGGCAACATCAAACGAAAGACCGAACCCTGCAAGCAGAGACTTTCGCTGAGGGCTGGCCGAAGCGAGGATCAAGCGGTGCATTGGCACAGTATGCCCTTGCATAGCTGGAAAGGGAGGAGTATGATAATAAAGTATTAGTATTTCATACTTCTCCATTCTATGACAACCATTTCCGTCCCCCTTCCGGCAGAACTCCTCCAACAACTCGAAAGTCTTATTCGTCAGGGAAAAGTGCCGAATAAGGCCGCGGCCATGCGAATGGCGTTGGAGAAATATTTGGAAGATCAGGCGGTCGAAGCCGTACTGCAAGCGGAAAGAGAGCCTACCCTCTATGGCAATATTGATGACCTCATGAAGAAAGTTTGATACTGTCCATTCATGCTCCGTATCGGTTACAGACCGGCATTTCTCCGCATGCTGAAGAAATTGCCTCCAACGTTGCAGCAGGAAGCAAAAGATCGTATCGCTCTTTTTAGCCAGGATCCCCAACATGCCTCGCTACGGGGCCATAAACTCAAAGGCACTCTGAGAGGTCGATGGAGTTTTTCTGTGAATTACCGATTCAGAATTGTCTTCAGGTATGAGAACAAACACACCGCCGTTCTACTCGCGATTGGTACCCACGCCATCTACGAATAGAATTCACTGAAGACCAACAGCCTTCTTCACCCGCTCCATCGTCTTCCCCGCATACGCCGAGGCCCGCTTTGCGCCGTCGCGTGCGACTTCTTCGACGAACGTCGGATCGTTCTCGAGTTGCGCATGCTTCTTCCGCATTGGTCCGAACACGTCCATATAGGTACCGAACAGCTTCTTCTTCGCATCGCCGTAGCTGAGACCGTTTCGATAGTCGTTCGCCAATGCCTTCTGCTCAGCAACGGAGAGGAAGAGCCTGTGGAGTTGATAGACCACGCACGTCTCCGGATTCTTGGGATCCGTTGCCCCCTTCGAATCGGTTTTGATCCCCATGATCGCCTTCTTGATCACGCTCTCATCGCCGAAGATGGGAATCGTGTTGCCGTAGCTCTTGCTCATCTTTTGCCCATCGGTGCCCGGCACCACCGCCACGTCTTCGCGGATCATGACTTCGGGAACCGTGAGCGTCTCGCCGTACGCGTTATTGAACTTGATCGCGATGTCCCTCGTCATCTCCAGGTGCTGCCGTTGATCCCTGCCCACCGGCACGACGTTCGCATCGTAGAGGAGGATGTCTGCGGCCATCAGAACCGGATACGTGAAGAGCCCCGCCGATGCCGCAATCCCCTTCTCCACTTTCTCCTTGTAACTGACCGCTCGCTCGAGAAGCCCCATGGGAGCGACCGTCGAAAGAATCCACGCGAGTTCCGCATGCGCGGGAACGTCCGATTGGTAGCAAATGATCGTCTTCTTTGGATCGAATCCCGCAGCCAGATAATCGACGAGAGCATCGTGACGGTATTGTCGAAGAAGCACTGGATTTTGGAGGCTCGTGAGCGCGTGGAGATCGACGATGAAAAACAGACTTTCATCGGCTTTCGCACTCAATTCCAAATTGGGTTTCATGGACCCGAAGTAGTTGCCAAGGTGCAGAGCCCCCGAGGGCTGCATGGCGGAGAAAACACGCATGCGCAAATGGTAGCGCGGGAACTTGTCCTGAGCCAGACGAGGGATTCCACCCGCGATACAAAAAATGGACAATTGAATTTACCGCAGCAGCGGCAAATCTCCGGCGAATTTGGTAACGGCCGCATCTTCGCCGATCACGCCGATGCCGATGATGGTCACACCCTTGAGCTTCTTGCCCTGCACTCTGCGGATGTACTCGTCGTAATTGTTGGTGGATTGGGCCTCTCTGGTGAAGATCATCGTCTTCAATCCGTTGGTTTTCGCGCGCGTGAGAAGTTCCGGGAAGTCTTTGTGCCCTTTGCGCAGAATCGGAATCCCGATCTTCGTGATGGAGATGAACGTACAATCCTCCCCTTGAATCTCCGCTCCGTACACGTCTCCTGCATCGCGGAAGAGTCCCGTCGCGATGCACGCGGCGGCATTCGCGAGGTAGCCGGGACCCAACTGTTCATCGAGGACGATTGCGGTTTTCATAGGGGCACAATGTAACAGACACTCTCACCTTACACAAAAACCCCCAACCGTAGCTGGGGGCTTACCTCCTTTCTCCTGAAGACAGAAATCCTCAGATAAACAATTACGCTTCCGACAGTAGCTCCTTCCATCGCTTGATTTCGGCATAGACTTTGTCCCTATTCCATCCATAATCCTCTGCATTTTTCCGGATCAGTAAGAACTTTGGTGGAGAAGACGGTATGAGGGAGAATGTCTTCCATGCCAAACTCTGATCAACTTTCCATTCTCGCGTTGTTTCTCCCCGAGAACACCTTGCGATTCTTCGATGTGGTTTCGGGGATGAGAACC
>JACQCJ010000075.1 GCA_016201685.1 Candidatus Peregrinibacteria bacterium
GAGAAGTCACTGTTGTGATAGCATTGACAGCACCAAGCAAGAGAAGGAAAATCCTCCGTCGGTGTCGCTCGTGCGAGGGCGCTGACTCCCTTCATTTCTTCCACTCGCACCCCCTCTTTCGTATGGCAACCGCAACCTCTCGCCGCAAAGACACATCCGTCATGGACCAACTCCTCCGCGAATCGCCGCAGGTGTTGCGCGTGAAGCCCGGGGAACTCGTCGAAGGGATCGTCGTCTTCCGTGGGAAGAACAAGCTGCTGCTCGATATCCAGGGCGTGGCCACGGGAATCGTGTCCGGCAGAGAACTGCGGGATTCCTTCAACACCTTTAAGGATTTGAAAATGGGAGAACCCGTTTCGGCGCTGGTGCTGGAGGAGGAAAATGATGAAGGCATGGTGGTGCTGAGCCTGCGGATGGCGAGCCAGCAGAAGGCGTGGGACAAGTTCCACCGACTCGTGGAGAGCGATGCGACGATGAAATTCGTCGCCCAGGAGGCGAATAAAGGAGGATTGCTCGCGAACATCGACGGCATCCGCACGTTCCTCCCCGTCTCCCAACTCGCGCCGGTCAATTACCCGCGCGTGAACAACGCCGACGCCAGCGAGATCATCAATCGTCTCCAGAAGTTCATCGGCCACACCTTCACGGTGAAAATCATCACCATGGACGAGGGAGCGGGAAAGATTGTCGTCTCCGAACGCGAAGCGCTCTCCGAGGAGCGCGCCAAGGCGCTCGAGCACCTGAAGGTGGGTGACGTGAAGGATGGCCTCGTGAGCGGCATCGTGAAGTTCGGCCTCTTCGTGTCGTTCGAAGGCCTGGAGGGACTCGTTCACATTTCGGAGATCGCGTGGGGCCATGTGAAGAACCCCGCGGAGCATGCGGAAGTGGGCAACAAGGTGACCGTGAAGGTGATCGGCGTGGACGGTGAGAAGCTCTCGCTCTCAATCAAGCAGCTCACGAAGGACCCGTGGGAAGAGATCGCCGAGCGCTACCCGGTGGGCAAGAAGGTGCAGGGAACGGTCGTGCGCTTCGCGGATTACGGCGCGTTCCTCAAGCTCGAAAAGGACATCAATGGCCTCGTGCATCTCTCGGAGCTGGCGCACCACCGCGTCACGGATCCCGCGGAAGTGCTCACGATCGGCCAAAAGGTGGACGCCCAGGTGATCAACATCGACGTCGACGAGCGTCGTATCGGCCTCTCCGTGAAAGCATTGAAGCCCATCGACAAGGAAACGATGGAACGCCTGAAGAGAGAACGAGAAGAGGATGAAGCCAAGAGATTGGCCCAGGTCCAGGCCCAGCAGCAGGCGTCCCCGCCTGCTGCCGGCGCTGAAAGCGCCGATGAAACAATGACAAAGTCTGGTACATCAAAAAAACACCCACAATCTGCTGCCGACGGCGAAGCCGTCGCAAATGGAAAGAAGACAGCCGCGACGGCCGCCGAAGGCACCGAAAAAGAATCCGCATCCGAAGCAGCCTTCGTCGCCTCCAAGACCGGCAAGAAGTTCTATCCGATCAACTCCGCCGCGGCGAAAAAGATCAAGGAAGAAAACCGCGTGTACTTCAGAGACGGAAAAGAAGCGGAAGCTGCGGGATATTCTGCGTAAAAGAACATTCCGGAACGATCAGTACTCGAGTGCTCGCTGCGCTTGTTCCAGAGTCATCAGGCACAAGCCGTCTGGGTTTTCTCCCCGTTCGATCATCCCAAGTTGTTCGAGTGCTTCTGCGGAAGACCCCGTGAAATCGACCGCCTCCTCACCTTCAAAGACGAACATTTGCCTTACATTGAGAGCGGGAATTCTCTGTCGCAATCTCTCGATGCATTCCTGTACATGGATGCTGCCTGCTCGCGGCGACTCCGCAGTATCGGGATACAGAATACTCACCACAGTTTTCAATCCTTCCATAGTGGGAAATGCTATCGGCTTATCTGTCATCGAGCAACTTCTCTTCGCTCAACAGATGCAGATGCAGGTACGGCACCTCCTGCCCACCGCCCTTCCCCACGTGAAACGTGAGCTTGTAGCCGTCGATCCCCTTCCCCTTCGCAAACCGTTGGGCTTTGAGAATGAGCATCCCGGGGAGGTGCGCCGTTTCCGGCGTCACTTCCGCGATGGAAGAGACGAAGTGCTTGGGAATGAACAGCAGATGCAGCGGCGCTTTGGGATGAATATCCTTGAAGGCGAGGACGTCGTCATCTTCAAAGACGATCGTCGCGGGGAGTTCCTTGTCCCGAATTTGATGGAAGATCGTGCGCTCTTCATTCATCGTCCCTTATTTTAGCCATAAAGTTGGATAACCGTTCATTGACTTTTGCGCGGAAAAAAGGGACAATAGGAGTGTGATGGCGATCACGAATGCCGAGCGCGGCCTCTCGCAAATCTCGAGCGTGGAGACGAGCCGTCTCATCGTGAGCCAGCCCGCCAAGCTCACCGAGCTCAATGATTTGCTCCTGAGCCTGGAGAATCTCGACCGCAGAGTGAGCGAACGAACGGCGGAAGACCGCTCCGGCGATCTTGGTGTTGCAGGAGCTGGGACAACGGGGCAGCAGGGAACGAGCGGCGCATCTGCACGCGACCAGGCGATTGCGAGTATCCCGGCGGAGGTCGTCATCAAGAAGAAGCTGGAGCGGCACATCACGGGAGAAATCAAGAGCTTGCGCACGCTCGCGCGCATGGCATCGCGCACGTCGCGCCCGGGCGGCGCCCACTCGCTCAATCAAATCTACGCTCGCATCCGGCGCCTGAATGCGCTCCTCGCAGAAATTCTGGAAGCCTCGCTCGATCTCCTCAGACGTCTCTTCATCCGCGTGTTCATCGATCATCAACCGATCTTGTAACAATCAGGGGACGTTGATAGATTCGAAGAGTTTCGCTTGTGAATGGATTGCTGGTTCAATGCATTTGGAGTTTACTATGAGGTGTGACTCATCCTTCTAAGCAGCAGCGGAGAGAAGGAATGAGAGAACTTGCAGTTCTTGTTACAGCTTTACAGAGCGCTCCGGCATCTGTGCTAGAAAAAGTAGGAGAGCTAGTAGATAATTCTCTAAGTTTCTGCATATAGAGAAGGAAATGTTTTCGCGGCCTTCTCCTTCGTGAATTTCCAGGTGATGCAGCAGCGATGCTCGTTGCGTTTCTTCGTCCATGCTC
>JACQCJ010000085.1 GCA_016201685.1 Candidatus Peregrinibacteria bacterium
AGAATGTGGAGAAGACGATGGTGCGCTCACTGCGGACTCTGGAAGAAGACAAGGAATGCGTCAGAAGCATGACGGGCTTTCCGTGGATTCTCCGGGCGTTGGCTGCATAATTCCTAACGTTTTAAATGCAAGTTGGTATCATACGACAGATTGATCAGGCTCTGAAAGCGTCGATCGCACTTCATTGAAATGTCCCGAGAGCGTTTTTTTGCATTGAGCAAGCATCAAACCTCCACTCCTTGTTGATTGCGATCGAGAATCTCTTCGCGAATCGTTCCTCCACAGAAGCGCTGGACGTGTGCGGAGAGCACATCGAGTGCTGTTTCGAGATCAGAACGGGAATTCGGCGGAACTGCTTCAAGGACGAGCACGGCGTTCTTCGTCTGCTGCGTGAGGCGCGTCCGCGCCCCTTCGCGCCAGTTCCATCTGCGGCAAATCACGCCCGCGGAGTCTCTGTAGACGACTTCTCCGGGATTCGGCGATTCATTTTCGCTCTCCCCGAGTGCCTGGAACGGCTCCGTGCCTTCCGCGAAGGTCAGGGTGATGTCGCCGCTCGCTTGATCGAGATCCTCGCCGCCGGCCGGGATCATGAACGTGAGCGAGGCGACGTTGTACAAATCGACGAGCGTCGAGATGGTCGGCAATGTTCCTCCTTTGAGCACTCTCTTGGCGAGCGCTTGGATGGAGGGCGGAAATTTGTTGGGATTGCTCCCGAAGCGCCGATGGATCTCCTGCCACGCCGCGATCGTGGGATGCTCTTTGAGCGCATCGGCGCTCGCGATGCGAGAGCGCAAGCGAGCCTCGGCATCTCGGAGCAGTGTCGTGACCTCCGGCACAGACGGAGGATTCGTTAGATCTCGACAGACCAGAATGCCGACCATCACGTCGGGGAATTGTTCGAAGATTGATGAGACGATGAGAAAACGAGTGGACATTCTCTGAAGAGGAAAGAGGATCATCGATCAAGCATGCATCGCAGATCATCAACACTCAGACCAAGATCGTTGAGGATGGATTTCAAAAGTCCCTTGCCAAGATCTTCATTGCCATGGAGAGGGATTGCCGTTCCAGATGCCCCGTCGGCGCTTTCCACGAAGACGTGACTGCCTTTTCTGCGAACGGCACGGTATCCATGTTTGATCAACGCGCGAAGCACCTGTTTCCCGGAGAGAACAGGGAGTTCAGGCATATTCGCTAGAACGCGATCTCAATGTGTTCCAGTGCCACGAATCGATCTTGGGGAATGGACTGCCTCTTACTCCGTTCCACCTCGAGACATAGCGCCATGACTTCCTGCAAACGCTTGTGGAGCACGGGAAGGGATTTGGCCTGCGTATGACATCCTCGCAGCATCGGTACGTGCGCGACGTACATGCCGTCTTTATCTTGCGTGATGACGGCGGGAAAGCGATAGGTCATGCGACAAGTATACTCGGAAACACTACGATCGTCGAATTTGAGCCGTAGAAATTCTCAGGATGGCGATCCCTTCTCACTCCAACTCATACGTGATCGTCACCTGCGATTGCACTTCCTGTTCGCCGGCGGGAACGGGCAACGACTTCTCGGCCGCGACCCCGGCGTCCATCGCCATCATGCGCAACGGGACGGGCGTGGGTGCCTGGCCTTCGCTGAAGGCGCGGACGCGTCCCAAATGCATGCCGAGATCGGAGGCGAGATGCTGCGCTTTGGTCTTGGCCTGCGCGATCGCATCTTCCCGCGCTTTCGCGGCGGTCGCCTCCGGATTATCCAGCGTGAATTCCACGTTCCCCGCTTGGTTGGCGCCGGCATTCGTCGCGGCGGTGAGCACATCGCCGACGGCATCCAGATTTCTGATCTTTACCACGAACGTTTCGCTCGCCTGGTAGCCCTTGAGCGTTTGCGTGCCATTGTTCCAATCGTACGAAGGACTGAGGGAGAATTGCTGCGTTTGAATATCCTTCTCAGCAATGCCTGCATTTTTCGTGGCATCGAGGACTGCGTTCATGCGCTTCTGGAGGCTGTCCATCGCGATCTTCGCACTCGCCATCGTGTCGGTCTGCACCCCGAAGCTCGCCTGCGCGATGTCGGGAACGGAGAATGCCTTCCCCTCTCCACTCACGACGATCGTGGGAACCGTGCGATCGCGCATTTCGATCTTCTTGCCGGAAATATAGAAGAGGCCGCCCAGCACGACGGCGAGGAGGAGCGCCCACACGGGAGGACGGAGGGTGATGGTTTGGGAATCGGACATTACAGGAGAAGTGTATGCGCGTTGCTGACGAATTGATAGATGCGATCTTCTTGCTCAGAAGCAATGGAGCAGCTAGGTTTGTTCCATGCCTGAGACGAATAATGATTCCTACAAGCCCGTCTTCCTTCCCATAAGCTCTATACATGAAAAGCCAATGCACGTCAACGCTCGACGGGACGCCGGTCTCGTCGTCGAAGGAGATATCCCTGAATCAACAAGTGGCATCGCGGCGGCATGGGAACAAGGAATCTTTGGAAGCAACAGTCGAGGCATTATCAATATTCTGATCACCGGAGAGAGCGGCACCGGTAAGGAACCGATGGCGCGCGCGATTGCAAACCTCATCAATGGTGGCTGTAACCTACAGGCAACCAACTGTGCCGCGATCGCCGATACACTGGCTGAAAGCGACCTGTTCGGCCATGAGCAAGGAGCATTCACCGATGCAAAAAAGCAGAGAATTGGATTATTCGAGACAGCAAATGCCAATGGTATCGTCCACCTCGATGAAATCGGCCATCTGGCTCTGCACATCCAAGCAAAACTGCTGCGTCTGCTCGACGACCCGTACACGTTCAGGCGTGTCGGCGGCGCGGAAGTGAAATTCACGGGCAGAGCAGTGATCGCCACGACCAGCGATGATCTGGAAGTGAAAGCGCAACGTAATGACTTCAATCGTGCGCTGCTCAACCGCTTGTCATCCATCCATCTCACGCTGCCGACACTGGGGGCACGGCCCACGGCACACTGCCTTGCTCTGATTGATCATTTTCTCTGCCAGTTGAGCGCAAAATATGAAAACACCATTACGATGACGGACGACGCCATCGCGACACTGCTGACGATGACGTTTCCTTCGAATATCCGCGGACTGAGAGACATGATCATTAAAGCGCACCTGTGTACGATGCTGATGGATGAGGGCAGCACCTGTATCCGAAGTGACCATATCATCGCCGCAAGCCGGGCGCAGAAACAGGATATGCCTAATGGCCAAGTGGATGGCACCATCTCCGCCCTCAAAAATATGACGCAAAGGGACGAAAAAGCTATCATTCGCGCAGCATTGGAATCTGAGAAATGGAGAAGAAAGCCCACGGCAGCTCGTTTGGGGATATCGAGAAGCACGCTGTACAAAAAAATGAAACAGTACGAGTTTCTCGATGCCGAAACAGTCGATGGTGTACGTGACCAGCAAGAAGAGGCTCTTCCGGCAAGAGAATAGCATATGTCCTTGCGAAGCCGTATCAGTTGTCCATTGTCAGTTGTCCGCTGTCCATTGGCATTCGTCCTTCACCCGCTCCGTACCGCTCATACCCTTCCTTCTCGAGCCGCATCGCCAACTCCTTTCCGCCACTCTCGACAATCGTGCCGCGGACCATCACGTGCACGTGATCGGGGTCGATGTACTCGAGGAGACGGGCGTAGTGCGTGACAATCACCGCTGAAAAATCAGGAGACCGCATCCGATTGACTCCGTCCGCGACGATTTTCAACGCATCGATATCGAGTCCGGAATCGGTTTCGTCGAGGAGCGCGAGGGTCGGCTGCAGGACGGAGAGCTGGAGAATTTCCGTTTTCTTCTTCTCACCACCGGAGAATCCCTGGTTGACGAAACGTTCGGCGAAGGAGGGATCCATGGAGAGTTCAGCCATCTTCGCTTCGAGGAACGTTTTGAATTTGATCGGTGAGATCTTCTTCCGCTTGGGATAGCGAACTGTCATCTGCGCGTTGTACGCGGCGAAGAGGAAGCTGCGAAGACTGACCCCCGCGATCTCCTTGGGATATTGGAAGGCAAGGAAGAGGCCCTTCCGCGCGCGCTCGTCTGGCGACAACTTCAGTAAATCGCAATTCGCAAATCGCAATTCGCCATTCGTAACCCGGTACTTCGGATGCCCCATCAGCGTATTCACCAACGTCGATTTTCCGGAGCCGTTGGGCCCCATGATCGCATGGACTTCGCCAGAACCGACGGTGAGGTTGAGCCCATGGACGACCTCAGTGCCCTCGACGGCGATATGGAGATTCTCAGTAAGAAGTATGGGGATAGAGAGATTCTTGCTCATGAGTGGATCGTCTGGAAAAGAGGAAGGCTCCCCCCGCCCTGAGCGACTTCCAAATCATGCATCGACGTATTCGCCAGCACTATCGCAACCGCGTAGGTGATCTCCCCCATCCGCACACCCGAAAAATCCACCAGCCCGTACGTCTTGTCACCGACGATCCTCCCTAATTCGTGGACTAAACTTTTCTCGAGAGAACCTTCTCCCGGCTTCATCGGAGCCTCCAATTTCAAGACATGCATGATCCTGATGATGATCTGCCTGGCCAGATACTGGAGATGCAGCAGCGGCCCCTGAGGATCGCACTCCTGTGTATGCGTAGCGAAGCCGCGATGTTCATTCCACGTCCAGGATACCGCCAGGGCGGCTGGGGAACATTCCTCAGAGGATGGTAGTCGATTCACAGCCATAGTACGATCACGGTATCCACAGATGGACGGATGTCAATGTTTCTATGCCCCGCGTCACCTTCCACACGAACGGCCAGATCAAAACCGTCGAAGCTCCCGAGGGCCAAACGCTTCTGCAGATCGGTCTAGATAATGGAATCCCGATGGAGCACGCCTGTGGCGGCAACGGCTTCTGCACGACGTGCATGTGCAAGGTGAAGAGCGGCATGGAGAATCTGAGTCCGCGCAATGATCGCGAGGAGAACATGGGTGTGACGGAAGACCCGTCCCGGTTGAGTTGTCAGGCGGAAGTGAAGGGGGATGTGGAGATTGAGGTGATTGAATACTGATTTGCGAATGGCGAATGGCGAATTGCGAATTGGGTTTTCATTCGCAAATCGCACTTTGCACTTCGCAATTCTCTCTTTAGGCGCGCGCCAACGACACCAGCTTCGATTTCACCTCCTCGTTGTACGGCTCAATCCTGTTGATGCGGCGGTAGGTCTCCTCGGCCTTCTCGCCGTACCCCAGCTGCAGGTAGCACTCCGCGAGGAGGTGGAGGAGGGTCGTATCCCGCGCCAAACGCTGCGTCGCCTTCTCCAGGAGCGGGGCCGCTTCCTCGAACCTCCGCGCAGCGATGCAGGCGCGCCCGAGAGAGGAGGACCGTTCAGGATTCTGCGAGTCGCGATTGAGTGCCTCTTGATACGCCTGACATGATTCCAGGAATTTTCCCTGGCGGTAGTAGGCGAGCCCCAGGTTCGCGTGGAAGGAAACGTCGTCGCGCTGAGGGAGGAGCTCCTTGTACATCGCCTCGGCTTTGCTCTCCCGCCCCGTCGTGAGGTACAGTTTGGCGAGTTCGGCTTGGACATCGATCGCGTGGGGTTGCACGGTGAGCGCCTGGATGAAGAGCCGCTCAGCCTCCTCGACGTTTTCTTGGCTCATCGCCTTGTCGGCCATCCGCACGAGCGAGCGCACCTGCTGGAGCTCGATCGCGGACACGCGGGGGCTCTTCCTGGGGCGGGCGACTTTCTTCTCCTCCACCAACACGGCTCCGCGTTCCTCTGCAAACTGAAAACGCTGCTTGATGCTCCGCACGAAGCGGCGAACACTTCGCGTCCGCAGGAGAGAGCGCGCACCGAAAAGAGCGCAGACGCCAAGGAGAGAGCCGGAGAGGACGATGATATAGAGCACGCGGAAGACAGGCAACGACGAATGAGCCTAGCATTCTGTTCAGAATGGAGCAAGCCAACAATGGACCGAAGAAAGCAAGAAATGAGCGCGCTTTTGAGTGATGAATCAACGGAGAAGTGTTCAGCGGTTCAGTGGACAACGGTTCAGTGAAATTTGGACAATGAGGCATTGTACCAAATCACTGTCCACTGTTCCACTGTCCACTGATGCACTCCTCATGAGACTGGCATTGCTTCCGCGTCGGCAAGGTCTAAGACAAACGATTGCACGAGGAGTTGTCGCGACGCATTGGTCTCCAGACGATGGAGCAATTGATGGAATGCTTCGACTGCATTGGCTGCAGGAGGAGAAGAAAGCATGCGCAGGCTCAATGCCAGATGGAGGAGAAATTGCTGCGCCTCGGGTGTGCGATCGTGGAGGGGTGCCAGGAGATTCAGGCGCTCGGTAAGCGACCGGCTCTGCCAGAAGGAGAGCGCCTTGGCCGCGAGCGAGTGCTCGCTGCGGAGTCGATCGGGATCCTCGCGCAGGAGGCGAATGATCCCAGGCGCACCGAGAGCGAGATGGAGGAGGAATTGCGCATCTTCGGCTTCGATCCCGGCGAGCAGGGGTTGCAGTTCCCGCGCAGGCAGGCAGTGAAAGTGCAGGATACGCATGCGTGAGCGCAGGGTGGGGAGCAATGAGGAGAGCGCTTGTGTCGTGAGGAGGAAGACGACGCCTGGCGGCGGTTCTTCCAGAATTTTAAGGATCGCGTTCACGGCTTCATCCTGCATCCGTTCTGCGCTGCGGATCAGTGCGCAGCGATATCTCCCGGTCCCCGTTTCCTGCAAACGATCATGCAGAATCCGGATGTCCTCGATGCCAACGGTGTCGGTGCGGGCTCCTGCTTTCTTTCGGTGTTGCTGGGGGACATTGGACGTCTTCGCGATCACATCAAAATCCTCGCAGACGTCTTCGATCCACAATTGATCGAGAACGAGAAGGTCGGGATGGATCAAATGCTCCACCGCATGCGCGACCTTTTTTTGGTCGTCTTCACTTGTCGCGTCACTCGAGAGGAGTTCCGTTGCGAACCACGTCGCAATCGTGAACTTCCCCACGTGCCGGGGGCCGGAGAGAAGATAGGCATGGGCGACGTTGCCGGTCTTGAGATCATCGAGCAGTGCGGCGCGTTGGGGGGAGTGGCCGAGGATGGGGTCAGTCAAGGGCATGGAATGATTGTACCGCGATTTTTTCCACATGGAGGGCGCCCTTTTACCCTGAGA
Organism: Candidatus Peregrinibacteria bacterium; assembly: GCA_016201685.1. Lineage (GTDB taxonomy): Bacteria > Patescibacteriota > Gracilibacteria > Peribacterales > Peribacteraceae > JACOTD01. Next base: position 7,139 of record JACQCJ010000085.1, read on the forward strand.
AAAGTCGAAGGGTCCACGGGCGCTACCCGAAGCCAAAGTGGGGAGTGCGCCACGAAGAATATGCTTATGCTAGTACATCATTCTCTAAGTTTCTGTATATAGAGAAGGAAATGTTTTCGCGGCCTTCTCCTTCGTGAATTTCCAGGTGATGCAGCAGCGATGCTCGTTGCGTTTCTTCGTCCATGCTCGCACCTCCCGTTCCATCTTGTC
>JACQCJ010000078.1 GCA_016201685.1 Candidatus Peregrinibacteria bacterium
CATCTTCGTCTCAGCATTCTTCTTCATCATGGGTTTATTGAACATCTGCATGCATGCAGCCTTTTCCTTGCCCTTCTTGTCTTTGCAGGCGGCTTTGCGTGCATCGTTGCGAGTTTTGACGCACTGTGCGCGGTCTTTCCCTTTCGGGCTATCGCAGTTCTGCATCGCAGCCGATGGGATGCTCGAAGCCGAAGAGACGACCATACTGGATGTCGAGTGCGTGGCACTAACGCTGCTCACGCTCGCGGTGCTCGATGCATCATTCGATACGCTGGCAGCAGAGGATGTCGTGCTCTGCGCAGCGACTCCCGTGACGGCCAGCATGGCGGTCATCGCGCCCGCACTAAGGAGGGAAGTAAGGTTCTTCATAGGAAGAGGGGATAAAAAAATACAAGTGACACTCCGGTCCAACACAGTGATCTTACCAATGGAGTCTCAGGAGAAGCATTGCTTCTATCAGGAATGTAGTCTGCAATGTATTTCTTCCGTCTACCCTTGCGGATGACCGCATGCCCCTCTGGTGGAGCGTCCGCATCCTTTCTCAGTGGAGAATACTCATGTGCTCAGTTCTTATTATACCCTTCGCTTTCATTTTCTCAATTTTCTCTCCACATCCGTTGTTCTCCATTTTCCTCAAGAAGACGTATGAAAGCTACGGAGGCATGCTTTGGAGAGTTTGCTGATTGTCCAGATTTTGTGGGATTACTTAGTGAAACGAGTATATACTCGAATCACTCTCAGGCTCCATCCTCACAAACTCAGTAGCACCAAAGAGAGCACGGAAAAGACAATGCCGATGATTTTGATACCGCTCACGCGTTCATGGAACGCGACGATGCCGATCGAGACCGTCGCGACGGTGGCGAGGAGTAACCACGCCGTGCCCATGACGGCCAAGTGATTGTTGTGGAGGAGGGCCGGCAGCCACGCGAGCGTCGCGAGCGCGTACAATCCCACCGTGAGGAATGTGAGAGAGATGCTCGGCCCGTACGCCCATTGCTTCGACGCATATTCTCCGCATCCGAAGAACATTGCGGAGAGGAGGAGCCACAGAAGAGCCGAACGGCAAGAAGGATTTTCATGGCGCAAGCATAGCGCAGATGAGGGTGGGATCGTTATTCGGAACACAATCAGGAGAGTCCGCTATTTCTCCGACTCAAATTTCATACGCATGACAACCAAGTCGTCATACTGCTTTATGCGCGGTGGGTCGCGCAGCAGCGGATCCGCACCTTCTTTTTGATAGACCCATGCACGTAGTCCTTGAATACCTCCCCGTCGGAGTACATCGATTACTTCCTGTTGTTGCTGAGGTGTATGGAGAGGACCGGGGTAGCCGCCATCCGTGAACAAGAAGATTTCATCGCCGTCCTCCAAACGTACCGATCGTTCTTGAATACCTTCTGCCAATGCGGCGTCCTCACCTCCTTTCAAGCTCGGCTGGCCGCCATGATCCAAGTCATTCTCCAGACGCCGGTTTCGAGCGATGACCTCCAGCACGCGTGGATCTTCCAGTGGATTCTTGAGTGCCGGTCTTTCCTCGGGGGAGACTCGCATGACTCTCTCGAGATTCTCCAAGAGCTCCCCATCTTCCGGGAGTGAATCGCGCGGATGCTGAGCACCCCAGACGGCTGCGGCTATCTCGAGACGTTCGCAGTGCTCGCTGGTGTTCTGCGTGAGCCATGTGTTCGTCCCATCGTTGTGCAGCACGACAATGTGGCAATCGGCGACGCTCGCGACATCGAGTTTCTTCGCTTTCCTGTCCAACCGAGCGACTGCGCCGACGGCGCACAGCACTTCGCTCCGTTCCTCGGGGGTGAGCGGGAGCCCCGCTGCGATGCCTCTCAGAAGCCCGTTTGCTTGCAGAAGGATCTCCCGCGGCGTCGCATCGACCTGCGCGCCGGCGACGGCTTCACGGCACGTCACGGAGGCGGCTTTGCCCGGCGAGATCGGAAGCGGCGCACCGATGTTCGTCGCTCCATCAAAGATTCCCGCCATCACGATATCCCCTCGTTGCCGGATGATGCCGGTATCTTCGTTCTTCTCCGGCGCAAGCACACCGGACGCATTCCTCCGTCTCGAATCGCTCAGAGTCTCGACCTCGAAATCCGATCCTTCCTCCAGATGCACCGAGACATTCTGCTTGCCATGGATGTCGAGCCAGTGTGCGACCATATCCTGCTCGATCTTCTCGCGGATGAAGCCGGGGAGCGCGTTCGACGATGGCAGATCGATGCCCTTCTCCTTCAGCCACTGCCAGATGCGTGTTTGTACTTTGGGTGCCAGAAGACGTTCTGCACTCCAGTACTTCATGCCCAGACGCTTCGTGCGCCTTGGATCATCATTCAGGTCACGGCGTCTTTTCTCTCTCTTGGCGATGAGATCGAGTGCGGGGGTGATCGTGCCGTCATCGAAGATGCTGTCGATGTAGTATTGGAGCAGTTCCGACTTCGGCGTATTCGCGATTTTCTCATCGAGATTCTTTCCTGGTGTTCGTTCAAAGACCTGGAAGAAAAACTCTTCGTTCGTTGCTGTTCGCAGACGGTGATTTGGATCTACTTCTTTGTGAATTTTCCGCAATTTTTTCTTCAAGATGTGCCGTTCATCGGGAATGAAGTCGCGATAGCGCGCTTTCTCGAGATGCTTGCGCGCATCATGGACGAATGCGAAGGTTTCTTGCTGTTCAATCTGCTCTTCGGGAAGCTGCAGTGCTCCACCGAGCATGCGCATCGCCGCGGCTTCGCCCGCCTGATGCTTGATGACGTTGTTCCAGCCTTCCCATCTCCCGTCTACGTTGTGCGGCTTCCCGGCGAGTTTTGCCTCTCGTAAGAGCAGATCCATCTCGCGGCGGTGCTTGCCACGGGCAAAATCGAGCCAGTAGCGCATGCGCACTTCATGCGGGATGTGGTGATGTTCATCATGCGATCGTTGCTGTTCCATAAGAACATTATATAATACTATACTAATTTCAGCCAGTGAATGGCTACTTCGTCCTCTTGATTCTTGGGAGGCAATTTTACAGAAGCTCCACCATCTCCGCCTTCCGATTCGACGTATCCAGAATCGCCACCGTGCCCTTCTTCTCAAACCCATGCGCGCTGCCGGGATTGATCACGAGAACGCCTCCGATCGTTTCGTGTCGCTTCTCGTGCGTGTGGCCGCAGAGCACCACGTCGTATTGTTTGCAGAGGATCAATGCCTCCGTGATCTCCGGCACGGTGCCGTGGTAGCAAGCAATCCGTAGGCCATCGCATTCCAGCACACAGAATTCCCAACGAAAATCCCCGCCGATCTCGCGGAAATTCTTCTCGATGCGCAAATGGTCTCCATCGTTGTTCCCGAGAATGCCGGTGATGTTCGTGCCCTTGAACGCCCGCACCGACGGTCCGGCGCAATAATCTCCCAGGTGCACGATCTGCTCCACCCCGCGTTCCCGAAAGAGCGCGATCCCTTTTTCAATATTCTGAATGTGCTCGTGCGTGTCGGAGAGGATGCCCAGCAGCATGGGGACATCGTAGCATTTATACTCGTTTCACTAAGTAATCCCACAAAATCTGGACAATCAGCAAACTCTCCAAAGCATGCCTCCGTAGCTTTCATACGTCTTCTTGAGGAAAATGGAGAACAACAGATGTGGAGAGAAAATTGAGAAAATGAAAGGGGTATACCGATGCGTCGCAGAGAAGAGCAGCACAGAACCTCATGGCTCCCGTCTGCCGCCCCCGCGCGCTTGTTCGAGGGCGATATTCTGCATGCTCTTCATGTTCTGAGCGTTCGCCGATCCCTCGATCACTTTCACGGCGATATCCCTTGCTTCCTGCGAGAGCGCCGTCGCCTGTTGGCGCAACCCCGCGTTCTCGGCCTTCAATTCGGCTGCGTGGGCTTCCAGCGTTTCGATTCTGGCCACGAGCAATTTGCGCTCGCCCTGGGTGCGCTCGGCGAGCAGATCGGCCGCGATCTGGTCCTCCCGGCGCACGCGTTGTTCCGTTTCGGCTGCGGCTTTTTCGGAGGCCGCGCGCACTTCGGCGTCAAAGCTCTCGGCTCGCTTTCGCAGCGCCGCCATGTCGGTTTCTTGCTTGGCGATCTCCTCCTTGCGTCGCTTGAGGTCCTCTTCCAATGCCGACTGTTTGGCTTCGTACGCATCGCTGTCGCGTTTGCGTTCCAGCGCGATGCGGTACTTGTACTCCTCCTGCTCCCGTGCCCTGTCGGCCTCGAGGCGTTGCCGATCGCGTTGCAGCTGGTCTTTGTACTCGTCATGCGTGAGCTGCAGCGCCTCCAGAGATCGCGCGGCGACGGTCATCCCGTTCGCCTGCTCCAATCGCTCCCGTTGGACGTCCGTGGCCTGTCGGAGATCGGCAAAACGCTTCTGTTCGTCCGTGAGCGCCGCCGAGAACCGATCGATCTCGGCCGTGAGACGCTCCCCGAGTTGTTGAAGATTGGCGGTAATGGTCTTGGCATCCATTCCCGATGCAGCGGCGATCGTTTGGTCGGCCCGCTCCCGCTCGTCGCGCACGTCGCTGCGCTGGGCGTCACGGGCTTCCAGCGCGCTGAGCGCCTTTCGATAGGCCTCCAGAATCTGCGGCTTGGTGTTTTTCTCCGTGAGGGTGATATCCATGGGGGAGGGGGTGAAAAGAAGGAGCGCATCGTGCGCTCGCGCGTGTTCAAATGCAAGGAAAAGATGTCTAGGGGGGCTCGTATCGTATCCAAGAAGTTCGGAACGAGTGAAAATTGTGTTGACATTGTTTACACATCTCCTCTAACATAGCTGCATGACGACCCTCCACGTTCGGTTGGATGACAAACGCAAGAAGCAGGCGCAGAAAATCCTGGCGGAGCTGGGGCTCGATCTCAGCGCGGCGGTGCGCATCTTCATTCACCAAATTTGCATCACCGACGGCGTTCCATTGCAGCTGATCACGGAAAACGGATTCAGCGTCGATGAGGAGGAAATGTTGTTGCGGGATGCCCAGGCCGCGCGCGCGGGAAAAGGAGTGAAACGCTACAAGAACGTCGACGATCTCTTCGCCGCCCATGCCGATGCTCACGATCGTCACGCGTCCGCGGTATGAACGCGATTTCCGCCGCTTCCTGCGCAGTCCGCAGGCCGAGAAATTCCTGCCGAAACTCCGGATGGCGATTCTCCATTTGCAGGAGCGCAAGGCATTGCCGATTGCGTTTCGCGATCATGCGTTAAAGGGGCGCCTGCAGGGGCTGCGCGAATGCCACATCGATCACGATCTGCTGCTCGTCTACCAAGTCATCGAGAAGCGCCTGGAGTTGGCGCTCCTGCGTTTGTGCGATCACGATGCGTTGCGGACGATCGCGACTTCTTGAAATGGGCATACAATCTCCCGCATGAACCTCCCCTCCGTCCTCCTCACTGTCGCGGGACTGTGCCTCTTCGAGACGATCACGAGCGTCGACAATGCGATCATCAATGCAGAGGTGCTCTCGACGATGGGTGCGCGCGGTCGGCGGTGGTTCCTCCTCTGGGGCCTTCTCCTGGCGGTCGTCTTCGTGCGCGGACTCCTCCCGTGGGCCATCGTATGGGCTACCGTACCTCAGCTCGGACCGATCGGTGCCTTCACGGCTACCTTCAGCAGCGATCCTCTCGTTCACGATGCCGTGGCGCGCGCGGCTCCACCGCTCCTCATCGGCGGGGGAACATTCCTCGTCTTCCTCTTCTTTCACTGGCTCTTCCTGGAGCCCAAGCACTACGGTCTCCCCGGCGAACGCTTCTTCCAGCGGCAGGGGATCTGGTTCTTCGCGGTCGTCTCCATCTTCCTCTGCGCGATCGTGTGGGAGGCGCTGCACAGAGATCCGCTTCTGGCCTTCGGCGCCGTGGTGGGTTCCACCGCATTCTTCATCACGCACGGTTTCAAGGAGAACGCGGAGAAGACGGAGCGCTCTCTCCTCGCGGAAGGCTTCTCCGATCTCAGTAAAATCCTGTACCTCGAAATCATCGATGCGACGTTCTCGATCGACAGCGTGCTCGGAGCCTTCGCCTTCACGCTCTCCGTGCCGCTCATCCTGCTCGGAAACGGTCTCGGCGCGCTCGTCGTGCGGCAGTTGACGGTGGGGAATATCGAACGCGTGAAACGTTACCACTACCTCAAGAACGGTGCGATGTACGCAATACTCGTTCTCGGCATCATCATGCTCCTCGATGCCTTCGGCTTTGCCGTCCCCGAATGGGTCTCTCCGGTGATGACGTTCGGGGTGATCGGGTATTTTTTCTGGAA
>JACQCJ010000079.1 GCA_016201685.1 Candidatus Peregrinibacteria bacterium
ATTCCCACCGGCCTTGGGACGACGTTCTCCGTCGTGCTCCTGCTGGCCGCAGGACTGTGGACTGTTCTACGGGCGGATAGATTTGCGAAAGTGAAGCGGCGGTTTCATCGGTGACGTTCTGCGGCTCGGAAGAACGCCAAAGAGCATGGCTGGAGGCCATTTTCGAGATGCTCACGGTTTTTTCGCTTGAAGCTCGATTGTCGGTGATCTTCCCTCTGCTACCCTCACTGCATGGCCTTGTTATCACTGACCGGGAAACGATGGATCCTTGCCGAAGATTTGCAGCAATCACGCGAATCTTCGATTCCTCTGACATCGCAGCAGATTGTCTCGTCGCTCGCACGGCAGCGGGGGATTGAGAAGTCGGAATCATCGAACTTCATCGGATTGAACGCGGAATTGTTTCCAGAATTTCCGGCGGTGCGGGAGCGGATCCGAGCAGCAATGGAAAAAAAGGAGAAAATCGGCATCTTCGGCGACTACGACTGCGACGGCATCACGTCGGCGGCCCTCATGATTCGATTCTTCCGCAGGAGGGGGGTCGAACCTCGTTTCCGATTGCCCCATCGCATCAGCGAGGAGTACGGACTCAAGGAGCATCACATCAAAAATTTCATCGAAGAGGGGGCACAGCTTTTGATCACGGTCGACACCGGAGGGTCGTCCGTCGAAGAAATTGCCCTGGCGCGAGAAGCGGGGATCGACGTGATCGTCCTCGACCATCACCATCTGCGACCGGAGCTTCCCAAGACATTCGCGCTTCTCCATCCGAACTTGATTCCGAACTTCACCGACTCGGCTCCGTGCGCGGCGGGCGTGGCCTGGAGTGTGGTCGTGGGATTGGAGCGAGCGGATGGGGTCGTGGGATGGGACGACATGGCAACGGATCTCGCCCTCGCCGGCATCGGAACGATCGCGGATTTGGTTGAGTTGAAGGGCTCGAACCGAATACTGGTCCACGAATCGCTGCGCGCGCTCGCAGGAATCAAGGAAGGACCTCTCGCATTCCTGCGCGTGCACGCGGGGATGAATGGAGTGTGCACCAGCCGTGACGTCGCCTTCCGCATTGCGCCTCGCTTGAATGCCGCCGGGCGCATGGCCGATCCGCACATCGCGCTGCAGGCGTTGCTGGGCAACAACGATGCATTGCTTCACCTCGAACAATTGAATCAGGAACGTCAAACGCACGTGGGATCACTGCTCGAGGAAGCACTGATGTCATTGCCGTCAACTCTTCCGCCGCTCATCGCTCTGAAGAATGAAGCGTACTCACCGGGGATTGTCGGACTTCTCGCATCGAAGCTGACTGAGAAGTTCGGTCGGCCGACCCTCATCGCGAGCATCAAGGATCAGCATTGCATCGCGTCGCTGCGCAGCATTCCCGGCTACCACATCACCGACGGCCTCGCGCGCGCGCAGGACCTGCTCGTCTCGTTTGGAGGCCATGCTCAGGCGGCGGGGTGCGCCTTCTCGCTCGACCGCTTCGAAGCGCTGACCGATCGATTGAATGTGGATGTTGCGGAGCGCGTGACTGCCGACGATCTCTTCCCCTCCCTGACGATCGACGCCTCGCTCGAAGCCAATGACGTCACACTGCAGCTCTGCGAAGGCATCGGTGCGCTCGAACCCTTCGGGCAGGGGAATCCCGAGCCGCGCTTCCTCGTGCGGTCGGTGCGGCTCGAGGATGTCCGCAGAGTGGGGAAGGAGGAGACACATCTCCAGGCGAGAGTGGCGGGGAAAAAGCTCATTGGCTTCGGCATGGCGGAATTTGAAGAAGCAACACGCCAGCCGCTCGATCTCGTCTGCAGAGTGGGGATCGACACGTGGGGTGGATCGAGGAGGCCGCAGTTGTTCTTGGATGATCTACGGATCGCAAACACTTTGGAGCACGCAAAAGCACCAAATTCTTCAGAAACACTCTCCTTTCGCTCTTGATTCCATGTCTCCACATCACTACAATAGTAATGCTAAACCCACTGCCCTCCTACCGGAAACGGTGCGACGGCAGTCTTTTTTTACCCCAGGCACCAGCAGCAAGAAAGCTGCTGTCTTCATCGACGGAAGCAACTGGTATCACAAACTGAAGAAGCTTCTGGCGGTGCCACAACCAGGAGACATCCGTTCCATGCGACCTCCCGTTGATTTTGATGTGCGGACTTTTGCAACGGAACTTGTGACACCGGAAACGCTCACGGACATCCGTTACTACATTGGAAAGATCAGACGAATCAGGGGCGATATGAAGAGTGAAACCCTCTACGGAAAGCAGCAGAAGCTCCTGCGCTTTCTCCAAAAACAGAACGTGCATCTTGGTCTCGGTCACCTGATCGCGTATCCCGACGGCTCTTTCCATGAGAAAGGCGTCGACATTCTGCTTGCCGTTGAGATGATCCGGCTTGCGCTGGACGGGCGCTACGATGTCGCTTACCTGGTGAGTTCAGATACCGACCTCGTTCCGGCGGTCGAGGAATGCATTCGACTCGGGAAGGAAGTGGTCTATGTCGGGAGTTCACTGCACGGCCAATCTTTCGGACTGAGCGAAGTTTGTACGAAGACGATCCTTTTACAGCCAAAAGATGTATTGCCGTATGTGCCGCTAAAGCAGCTTTGATGATGAGATTCTCAGTAACAATTCACTCAAGCACGTGCGTCGGCGATGGCGAAAGCAACTCATCTACTTCTCGTTGAGCATCATCGAGATAGGGGATGGTGTCGCCGGGATACCGATGATTGTAATACCCGAGAACTGTCTCCGCACGCTGGACTACATCTTCTGCTCGGTCCGCAATGCATGGATCCAGGCGCGCGGTCAAAATGCTCTGTTGTAATGTTCGTTTCTTCGCAATAACCTCAGCTTCAGCCTGTTCATATTCAACTTCAGTAAGCATAGATCAGAATGGTAGCGACATTGCTCACACCGGCGCCAACTTCCCCTCCATCATGAACACGTCGGTCACGTCCGTACCGAGCGCCGAGGCGATTTTGTAGGCGAGGAGGACGGAGGGATTCGTGCGGCCGCGCTCCACGCTCATGATCGTCTGGCGCGAGACTCCCGTGCGCAGCGCAAGTTCCTCCTGCGTCATGTTGCGCTCGAAGCGCAGGCGTCGGATGGCGTTCTTGAGTTGGACCGTGGACATAGAGGAGGGAGAGTGTATCAGAAGAGCATCGTCGCGCGTCAATGCAATCGTGCATGATCATCCGCGGATCGAGGTCGCATCGTCATGAAGCAAAGAGCTCGCGCATTCTACAGACTGTCACGAGGCGGGCAAGGGAGGATGCGTTCGATTCGTCCACAGCATAATCTCCACCGCTCGCCACTCCGAGTTTTTGCAGAGACGAAGCGACATTTGCTACGATTCGCTGAAATGGATGCATCGCCTTTCCACGGGATCTTCAGTTCGCTGCGCGACGAGCGGATGAGCGAGCCTGAATCGAATAGGGAACAATCTCTCTCGTTCCATCGTCCGCGCGAAGAGCAGAACACGCTACCGCAGCAGTCATCGGGGGGCACATCCGCCGCAAGCGGCCACATGGGGAAGGTTGCCGTCGACATCTTCGAGCAGGACGATTATTACATTATCCGCGCTCCGATCGCGGGGGTGCGACTCTCGGATCTCGACATCGAAGTGAACGACAACGTGCTCACGATCCGCGGCAACCGTCGGCAACCCGACGCAGTCCCCGAGGATCAATTCTATCTGCGAGAGTGCTTCTTCGGACCTTTCAGCCGCAGCGTGACATTGCCTTTTGTGATCGATCCGCGGAAGGTGAAGGCGACGTTCAACAAAGACTGCATCTTGAAAATTCTGATTCCCAAAGAAGAGCGGGTGAAGATTGTGAGGATCAATGAAGGCTAAGAATTGCGAGTTGCGAAGGGCGAATTGCGAATGTTCTTTCTTGAAAACATTCGCAACTGGCAACTCGCCATTCGCAATTTCCCAGATTATCTTTTCGTCTTCCGGTGCCTCACCCTCACCAACGATCGAGCACGTCGGGGCGCTATCTTCGCCGTCACCTCCACGGGCAGCTGCTTCAAGGACGCCACGACGTCCTCCCCTCCCATGTATCGGTGATCGGCCTTGCGGAGGAGCAACTGGAAGCGCTTCACGTGCTCGAGCGCCTGGCGACGATCCTTGGGGCTGCGGACCTCGGAATCGAGGATCTGGAAAAGTTGGATTTGGAGCATGTAGAGATTCTGCACGTGCTCCAACGCGAGATCGGCCTTGGACATAGAACGGGTGGGAATGTGGATGTTCGCGCTCCATTGTAGCCATTTCGATCGCAATTGTCAAAAGGCGCTCCTCTTCGTACACTGAGAGAGTCAGAGTTCGAAATGAAAGATTCCCGCTTCCCTTCCTATGAAACTCACGCAAGCCGTCCTGCCCGTCGCGGGCTTGGGCACGCGGTTCCTCCCGTGGACAAAAGTGGTGCCCAAGGAACTGCTGCCACTGGGAAATGAGCCGATCATCGCGCACCTCGTGGCCGAGTGCTTGTCGGTGGGTATCACCGACATCTGCTTCGTGATCAGCAAAGGGAAGGAAGCGATCCCGCAGTACTTTGCGCCGCATCCGGAGCTCGAAGAGGAATTGCGGAAACGCGGAAAGCTCGAAGCGCTCTCGCAGCTCCAGAAGTACGACAGCGTGCGCTTCCACGTGGTCTACCAGGACGAACAGAAGGGGGACGGTCATGCCATCCTGCAGGCCAACGATTGGATTAGCGCGGAAACGGTCGCCGTCCTCTTCGGCGACGATCTGATCCTGCATGAGAAGAATGGCCTCCAACAACTCCTGAGCGCGTACGCGGACGTGGCCGAGAAGCATCCGGAGGAAACGCCCGCGCTCCTCTCGCTCGAGAACGTGCCGACCCATCTGGTCTCAAAGTATGGCATCGTGGAGATAGATGACGGCGGATCGATCGGGAATATCAAACGGATTCGGGGACTCGTGGAGAAGCCGCATCCCTCGAAAGCCCCATCGACGCTCGGCATTATCGGAAAGTATTTGATTCCTCGTTCAACGTTCAAAGCGCTCCCGTCGATCGAAGGTGGACATGGAGGAGAGATTCGTCTGATCGACGCGCTCACGTCTCAGCTCAACGAAGTTCCGATTTACGGCGTTGAGATGCAGGGGAAGCGACTCGATACGGGGACGCCGGAAGGGTACAAGGAGGCAGTCAGAATGTTGGGGTGACCTTCAAACAATCGAAGATTGTCGCAGAAAAAATCCAAGTGCCAAGACTCCAGAAACCAAACAATTCATGAATCATCAAGAACGTTTGAAAATTCAAACTTGGTTTCTTTACGAATTGTTTGGTTTCTGGCACTTGGATTTTGGCACTTTTCTGCGACCACCCTACCTACAATCTCATGGAAACATCTTTGCCATGTCCATCCCCTCCTTCATCCATATCCGCGGAAGTTCCAAGAGATTGTTCTTGGACGTCGCGAAGCCGCTGTTGATCGTGACGGCAGTCATATATCCGAGTGACCCGACTCTTGCGCTGATCGAGTGCGTAAAGCCGCCGTCGGGGTACGCGAAATGGAGGACGGGCTTCCCGGTGATCTCCTCGATCGCGGCTTTGCTCTCAGCGAGTTCTTTGATCTGTTGCTGCTTGCTGATGGTCCGCAGATCGTCGTGATGCACGGTATGGGCTTCGATCTGCATTCCTTCGTTCGCAAGAGCCTGCAGCTCCTTCTTATGCATGAAGTCGGGATGAGGAATATGGCTTGTGATCATGTAGAACGCGGCGGTGAAGTGGAGCGACCGAAGTACGGGCACGGCCTCCTCGAGCTGGCTGCGGTAACCGTCATCGAAGGTGATGACCATGGGCTTTGCAAGCCCCGGTTCATCCCCATGGAGGAGCTTCACCATCGCATCGAGCGTGACGGTGTAGTAGCCGTGATCGGCGAGCCAGTGCATCTGTGCTCTGAATGTCTGAGGCGAAACATTGGTCAGCTTGCTCATCGGTCCCGTTCCTTTGTACGCACGGATACGGTGGTACATGAGAATGGGGATTTTGACCGATGGCGTTGGCGCGGCAACAGCGACGCCTGTGCACAGAAACCAAAAACCAGTAACCAGTAACCAGTAACTCGTCGAGCGCATGGTACGATTATGCTCTTCTATGACAGCGAGCAAAACGATTTTGATCACCGGCACTTCCACCGGCATCGGCCACGCGGCTGCAGAACTCTTCGCAGCGAAAGGATGGAACGTGCTTGCAGGAAGCCGCCATCCCGAAGAGCTCCGCTTTGACCATCGAGCCATCCAACCATTCGCCGTGGATCCAAGTGATACCTCGTCCATCGATCAAGCTTTCGCCGATCCGCGCATGCGTGATCTCGATTGCGTCGTGAACAACGCGGGATTCGGATTGCTCCTGCCGTTTGAAGACACGCTTCCTGAAGAAATTGACCGGCTCTTCCAAACGAACGTCTTTGGATTGATGGAAGTGACGCGACGCGCCGCGAAGGTGATGCGCGAAAGAGGCGGAGGGACGATCATCAACATTTCTTCAGTCATCGGGCGCATCGGCGCGCCATTCTACGCTGCGTACTGCTCGACCAAATTCGCCGTCGAAGGATTCAGCGAGGCAATCGCCCATGAGCTGCGGCCCTTCAACGTGCACGTGAAGATCGTGGAGCCGAGCGGCACGAAAACGGAATTCCACCACACCGCGTATGATGTCGATCGTTTCCCTGTCACGGATGTTTACCGTTCTCGCTACGAAGCTAAGAAAATTTCACATGCCCGGGGCGGGGGCGGTTATGACTCAGCGGAGAGCATTGCAGAAGTCATCTATCGCGCTGCGACCGATAAATCCTGGCGACTGCGCTATCCCGCACCCGATGCAGCGAAAGTGGCGCTGGGGAGGAGGATTCTCGGAGACGAGGGATTGTGGAAGATGATGTGCAAGAGGATGGGGAGTGTGTGATGTAATCCAACAACCACCAGCTGTCATGGTGAGCGGAGTCGAACCATGACACTGAGGTGATACTTCCAGAAGGACCGCATGTCGCCCCTCGACTCCGCTCGGGGTGACATGCTTTGGTTGATGTTTATTGAGCATTCTCCTGTTTCGCATTCTTGAATTTGCTGTGGGTATCGTTGTGGCACTGCGCAAGCTCCTGAATCTTCTTCCAATCACTGTTAATCAAGGCCTCACTGGTGGCCAGGGAAACCCGTCATAAAAAGTGTCCATGATCGTGGGTCTAGGATGAGGACTTCTACCCTCTTCCTTTCTTCCCCATGGCCACGTCCATCTTCAAGAACAATTTCCCCGGAGCGGAGAAACTCCAACAGGCAGTCGATACTGCCGACTACATC
>JACQCJ010000020.1 GCA_016201685.1 Candidatus Peregrinibacteria bacterium
AGCTTCTTCTTCCACGCGTCCGCGTCGGCCTTGGCGACTCCTTCCTTGAGCATCTTGGGGGCGCCATCGACGAGGGCTTTGGCTTCTCCAAGGGGGAGACCCGTGATCTCGCGGACCGCTTTGATCACCGCGATTTTCTGCCCGCCGCTCTCGGTCAGCTCGACGTTGAAAATGGTCTTTTCCTCATCGGCGCCTGCGGCGCCGGCAGCAGGCGGTACGCCTGCTGCTGCGGCCACGGCGACCGGGGCGGCGACGGAAATTCCATACGCTTGTTCCATGTACTTCACGACGTTATTCAACGCAATGACGTTGAGCTTCTCGAGTGCCGAGATCACTGCTTGCTCTTCGGCGGAGAGGGTGATGGTAGAATCGGACATGGTGGGAAAAAAGAAGAGGGATAGAAATTGAAAATTATGCGATTGCAGGTTGTTTCTTCTTGGCGATTTCGCTCAGCAGTCTCGCGAATCCCGTGAAAGGGGAGTCGCACATGCTTGCGAAGGAGACGAGCGGGGAGCGGATCATGCCTGCGAAGGTTGCCAGGAGCACCTGGCGCCCCGGGATCGTCGCGAGCACCTTCGCATCGAATTTGCTGAGGAGCTTCCCCTCGAAGATGCCGCCGAGGAGCGATACCTGCTGGTGATCCTTGGCGTAGGTGAATGCCGTCTGCGCGCCGGAGACCGGATCGCTGTAGCTGAAGATGCAGGCGACGGGGCCTTCCATCAGCTCATCCGTCGGTGCGGGCATGGAGAGTTCCTTCGCGGCGAGCTTCATCAGAGTCTTCTTGGCCACCTTCATTTCGGCGCCGCTCTTCTTCAATTTCCTTCGCAGATCACTCACCTCTGACACCGTGAGGCCGATGTAGTGGGCGAAGATCACAGAGCTCGCTTTCGTGAACTTCTCTTTCAGCACTCGGAGCTGCTCGGTCTTCTGCTGCTTCGTTAATGCCATGGATAGGGCTAGGGGGAGGGCTAGGGCTAGGATGAACTGAGGTTTTCTTCAGTGGAATACGCAAAGTCTCCCTAGGGTTTGTCCGGGAGACCAGCGAGGAACACGGCACGAATCACCAAGCCGGGGCCGAGTGGCCGATGCTGTATTCCTCGGAGGGGCTTATTTCGGCCTGCGGCCTTGTGCCCTCGGTCTTCGGACGAAAGGGAGTGTAGGGTGAACCGCTGGCAAGTCAAGCCCAATCCGCCTTCGCCCTGCGGGGCTTCGGCGAGACGAGCAGCCTGGTTGTAGTTTCTCAGCTTTCTGAGGCTATGTTTTTGATTCCCCCGAGTTCGACTCTGGATAAAGGGAGTCCAAAGCTTGCCAAGGATTCATGCCAGTGATTGTGCATTGGGGGTGGGAACCGCTCTCTTGTTTGGCGTGAGCCATGGGTTGCTCCGCCCTAGAGTCAGCCGCTCTGACGTCAAGCGCACTTCTGCGCTTTCGGTCGTGTTCGCAGACGCTCTCCAGCACTGGCCGAGACCGCTTGGGCTGCTACACTTCTCCTCTCTTGCCTCGGTTCCATGCCTTCATCCCCGGCACTCGCTCCATTCCTGGAGAAGATCCATCGGCACCGGCAGTCCTATCGTGAAGAACGTCTGCACAGCGCCTTCGCTCTCGCGGCAGACCTCTACGCAGGCAAGGAGCACTGGACGGGGGATCCTCTCGTGGAGCATGCGCTCGGTGTCATCGACATTCTCCTGCCGTTCCAACCGGATGAAGACACCATCGTCGCATGTCTGTTCCAGCATGTGCTGGAGACCAAAACGATGACGCTCGATCACCTGGAGGAGCGATGCGGGCCGGTCGTGCGCTCGCTCGTCTCGAGCATCCACTTGCTCTCGCACGTCACGCTCAAGAACCGCCGCCGTTCGATCGAGGATCTGCGACTGATGCTCCTCGGCGTGACCGATGACATCCGCGTGCTCCTCGTCATCCTCGCGGATCGCTGCGAAGTCCTGCACCATCTCGAGCAGCTCCCCTCGGCCGATCGCAAGCGCATCGCGCGGGAAGTGCTCGGGCTCTTCGCGCCCGTGGCCGCGCGGCTCGGGATCCATACGCTCAAGCAGCGGCTCGAACTGCTCGCTTTTCCCATCGTCTATCCCTCCGATGCCGAATCGATTGCGGAGCAGTTCGCCGAGCTCCACGTGCGGTACGGAGAATTTCTCACGGCGGTGGCTGAACTCCTCCAAGCGGAGCTGAGGGCCGCGAGCATCGATGCCGCCGTCGATTGCCGGGAGAAGCAGCCCTACAGCGTCTTCACGAAGATGCGGGCCAAGAGCCTCTCCCACATCGAGAAACTGCACGATCTCTTCGCGCTGCGGGTGATCGTCTCTGAACCCGCGGAATGCTACCAGACACTTGGGGTGCTCCACCGCTTGGGCCGTCCGGTCGCCAACCGCTTCAAGGACTACATTGCCCTCCCCAAGCCCAACGGCTACCAGAGCCTCCACACGACCATCGCGCGGCTGCCCGGCGTACCGGAGGGCGTGCTCGTGGAGGTGCAAGTGCGCACCGAGGCGATGCACCGCGAGGCGGAGTACGGCATTGCCGCGCACTGGAGCTACAAGGAAGGCGGCGCCGCCGAGCGCGCGAAACTTCAGCAAGTCTTGAGTGCCCAGCACGCCGTGAAGGAGGAGGGTCGCAGTCGTACGCTCGTCGACCACATCTTCGTCCTCACGCCGAAGGGCGACATCGTGGAGCTGCCGGAGGGCGCCACCCCGCTCGATTTCGCCTTCCAGATCCACACGACCCTCGGGCTCGCGTTCCGCTCCGCGCGCGTGAATGGCGTGATCGCACCGATCGACTACGCGCTCGAGAACGGCGACATCATCGAAGTGCAGACCCACGCCTCCCCGAAACCTTCGCCCGAGTGGATGCAACTCCTCAAGATGGCATCGTCGCGCTCCCGACTCAAGCGGTACCTCTACTCGCTCAACCGCGCGCAGTTCGTGGCAGCCGGGCGCACTCTCGTCAATGCTGAACTCAACAAGCATCGTCTCTCGCCGCTCGATCCCGATCTCACGCTCCTGGGCGCGTACGACGGGCGCATCCTGTCCTTCGCCGAGCGCGAGGATCTCCTCATGAAGATCGGGCAGGGGTCCGAAAAGCCGGCGTCGTTGCTCCTCAATCTCGACAAGCTCCATCTCCCGCCCATTCTCGTCAAACCTCTCAAGCGGCCCCGATCGTCACGGCGCGATGACCGAATCATCGAAATGGAAGACGGTGTGCCCATGCCCTACCGCTTCGCGAAGTGCTGCAAGCCCCAGGAGAAGGATCGTCCGGATTTGCTCGGCTTCATCACGCGCATGGGCGACGTCTCCATTCACGTGAAAGGCTGCCGCATGGTCAAGCATTTGAATCCTGAGCGCAGGGTGGGGGTACGGTGGGGGAGGAACGAATCATGATCGTTTCTCCCAACTTCGTCCGCCGCGGGCGGACTCCGTCGGGCAGGCGTTTCTCGTTTCTCGATGCATTGCCGATTGAGAACAAGAAACGCACTGCCATACTGTCGTCGATGACTCTCACGAAGACCCGAGCAGGCGAACTCTTTGTTCTCACCGAGGCATTCCTCTGGAGTCTCTTCCCCGTCATCACCATTCTGACGTTCTCGGCCATGGGGCCGCTCTTCTCGGCGGGCATCAGCACGATCCTGTCGTCCTTCTTCTTCGCCGGTCTGCTGACGCTCAGAGGAACGTGGTCGCAATTGCGCAGGAAGACTGCGTGGAAAGACGTTCTCCTCGCATCGCTCTTGATCGGTGTTGTGCTCTACGGATTGTTCTTCGTGGGACTGCGGGCGACGACGGCCGGGAATGCCAGCATCATGGCGCTCATGGAGGTATTCTTCTCCTTCCTCATCCTCGGGATCATCGTGGGTCATGAGGCGCTCGATGGACGTCACCTCGTTGGAGCTTTGTGCATGGTCGGCGGTGCGTTGCTCATCCTCCTTCCCAAGTCGTTCGGTTGGCACTCCGGCGATCTGCTCATCGTCCTCGCCATCGCGTTCGGTCCCATCGGCAATCTCCACGCGCAGCGCGCGAGGAAGATCGTCAGCGCGGAATGCATCATGTTCGTCCGGAGCACCATCAGCGGATGCTCCTTACTTCTGCTCGCATTGCTTCTCGAGCCCTGGCCGTCTGTTGCAGGTATTTCCTCATCCATCGAGTTTTTGCTCATCAATGGTTTTGTCATGATGGGATTCGAGAAGATCCTGTGGCAGGAGGCCATCCATCGCATTCCCATCACCAAGGCCATCTCGCTCGCGAGCATCGCGCCACTCTTCACGCTCGTGTTCGCGCGACTGTTCCTCCACGAACGGATCATGGCGTACCAGATCGCGGCGTTCGTGCCGATTTTCGTCGGGGTCGTGTTGCTGACGAAGAGTCGGAATCGAGAGCTATGACGATAAAAAAGCGAAAGTAGTGAGTACTTCGTCGCATATCTCGATAGCCATTTGCTCAGATCTCTCTTTTGTCTTCATTCTCCTCCGGTGCATTATCGTAGACTCGGATGAACTTCTCCTCGTCGATGCGAAGCTGTGCCAATTCAGTCTGGATGTAGCCCACGGCCAAGCCGCTGCGATTTTTGGTCCGGAATGGATACGAGTGTGTGGAGAATCCTGCCTCCCCAAAGCGTAAATTTTCGTGCGATCCATGACCGGGGGAGAACCGAACGCCGAGTTTTTCGAGAACGTTCCTGTACGTGCGATACCCCGGGAATTTTTTTGGAAAACGACGACGCAGCGGATGCTTTTCATCGATGGCAACGGTTGTTCCATTGGTATCAGGTACGGCAGTTTCCTTGATGGAAACGCTGGATTCGAGCCGGCCCAGGGGAATGCGTATCGCGCATAGATCTTCCAATTGTTCGCCTGCAATGCGCAGATGCTGTTCCGCTTTCAGATCAGAGGGATCGGCTTCTTGGGCATCTGGGAACATCGCGTGCACATCGCTTTTCCCTGCTTTGCTGCAACAGATCAAAAACGTTTCTTGTTCTCTGAAGATAATGAGCGGGGATGCCTTCGATGCCAACAGCATGAGGAGCGGTTCTCGAATCCAATACTCATTGATTCTCCCTCTCAATGCGTTGTCTGCATTCAGCAAAATAGGAACATGTGGGTCGTTTGCAGGGACTGGGCGGAGGAATGAAGAAGGATCCCCGGGGCAAATCGCCTTCTGTTCATGAATGCTGACAGACACACTTCGAGATAGGTTCATCCTGCACGCAAGACTGAATGGCGCGGGAAGAAGGGGTGTCTCGAGAAATGGATCCACATCGTTCATCGTGGTAGCGATTGTCGTTGTATCCAATCCTCCGTTCCCCGCCAAAAAGACTCGGTTCCCGGCTGGGAGGATCTCGCTGTAGATCATGTCACCAAGCGGCAAGAAGAATTTGCCTTCATCGACGCCAGATACTGCACCGATGGATCGAAGAGCTTCTGCAAGTTGCGGCAATCTTCGACGATGTTCGTACGCATCAAGAGCCGGACGAAGAGCATGTTTTATGTCTGCTGACACAGAAATAATCCATGACTTAAGAGCTACAAGCCATGCCTTGTCGTTCCTGTCGTGTTCATACGATGAAATGCGATCTGCACGATTGATCGTGACAAAAGGAATCCTACGGACTTTCTCTCTCAAAGCTCCACTGTACGCGGAGGAGTTCGCTTCACCTCCAATAATTTTTTCACACAGTATCTCATAGATTGCCTGACGCATTCTCTCCATCATTTCGAAGACTCTCATTGAGCCTTTTTTTACATCTTCCGCATGAGAAAGATGAAACAAATTGTTCAGAACATGCCTTGTTGCTGATGTGGCAACACTGACAAGAAGCGGTATGTCTTTATCAGGATCATTCCGTATGCTTTTTGTGGAGCGATAACTCATCATGACTTTGGCGATTTGCCGGGCTGTTCGATCGATCCAGTCCAACATCTCGGAGGTTGGATTCAAGGCAGTGGGACTCGCTCCTTGACGGCTTTCTATTTGTAAAAACATATCGGTTTCAATTTCACTTCTAGTATGTTCTGTTGCTTTCATTGTTCCTGGCTCTAATGCAAGTTGATATGCCTCATCCAGCATTTCTTTTGCAGTTTTTTTCCAGCCGTTGAATCCTGGATGTTCTTTCCACCTGCCCGCCAGGCCGTTTCCGCGGTGGACGTTTGCACTGATATTCTGAGTTTCAAGCAGTGTCTTCATGAGTGACGGTCCTTGTACTGCCAATTCTTCAAGGCCCTGGTTATGCAAATGCCCTAATGTGTTTTTGGAAAATCTTTCTGCGACGACAGCATGGCTGGAGATGAAGGATGCCAATGCTTCAGAAGCTTCAGGGGAAAGCAGAGCCATGTTCAAAATTTAGAACTTTTTCTAAAAATGTCAATATTTGATTTTTCGCAGAAGGGTGTCCTTTTCTTGCCAATACACGTCAGGCGAGCATCCCCTCCACCATCTTCTCGATCGTCTTCTGCCATTTGAGCTGCTCGTAGCGATCGTTCCCCGAGACGAGCTCGGCGTCGAGGTGCTTGCGGTTCTCGGGCGGGGAGGCGCGGATCACGTCGTCCACCGTTTGCTTCATCTCTTCGTCCGTGACGGCGATTTTCTTCTCCTCGAGCACTTTCTCGATGCCGTAGCGCAACGTGATGCGTTTGGTGGATTCCTCGCGCAGTTCCTTCTCGAACGCCTCCGAGGTGCGTTTCGTCTGATTCAACCACTGCTCGACCGTGAGGCCCTGCTTTTCCAATTGCTCTCCCAGTTCATGGATGATATTGCGGACTTCTTGATCAATCAGTTCAGGCGGAATGTCGATGACGGTCCCCTTGCAGATCGCCTCGAGCAATGCCGATTCGCGGCGCTGACGTTCCACGCGTTCTTCTTCCATCCTGAGCGTCTGCTCGATGCTCTTCTTCAATTCCTCCGCCGATTCCGCGAAGCCGTGTTCCTTCACGAAGGCATCCGTGAGTTCGGGCAGATTCACCTCCTCCACGTTCTTCACGAGCACATCGAAGGTGACGGGCTGATTGCGCAAGTGTTTCACGTGGTACTTCTCGGGGAAGGTGAGTGTGAAGATCTTCTTCTCGCCCGTTCCAAGGTCGATCAGCGCCTCCTCGAAGCCGGGGATCAAGGTCTTGCTGCCAATGACGACCGCGTAGCCGCTCGAGCGAGTGCCGGCGATTTCCTTGCCTTCGGTATCCATGCCGACGAAATCGAGCGTCACCTGATCGCCGTGCTTCGCTTTCCGTTCGATGTCCTTGGTGGTGCGGTGCTGCTCGCGCACGTAGTGCAGCATTCGCTCCATGTCTTTCTGAGCCACGATGATTTCCTTTTTCTCAATCCTGATCTTCTCGATTCCCTTGAGCGTCGCCACGGGCCGCTCGACCACGATGATCTGGAGAACGAGCGGTTCTCTGGACGTGATGTCGATGCGCGGTGGAAGAATCGGCACGAGCTTGTGTTCTTCAATCAAGCTCGTGAAGGTCTTGGGGAGCAGAGCTCGAATCGTCTCTTCGAGCACCGCCTCCGGCTTGATCCGCTCACGCACCATCTCTGGCGGCGCGTGGCCCGGCCGAAACCCCGGGACGCGGAGGTCTCCCGCGAGCCTCTTCAATGCCCGTTCTTCGGCTCTCGTCGTTTCCTCTGCGCTGAAGGCGACGGTGAATTGGTGGCGGCTGGGAGAGAGCTTTTTCGCGGAGGTGGCGATGGGCATGGGAGAAATGGTCAATGGAAAATTGAAAATTGCGCAGGAGTTCAGAATCATGAATCGCTTCCAACATTTTCAATTTTCCATTGTCCATTGTCAATTCAGCGCCAGTAGATCAAGAGCGGCGCGGCAATGAAGTACGAAGAATACGTCCCGATGATCGTTCCCACGATGAGCGCCAGGATGAACCAGTGGATGGATTCGGAACCGAGGAAGAAGAGCGCGAAGAGCATGATGAGGGCGGCCATGGTCGTGTTCACCGTCCGCGTCACGCTCTGCCGCAGGCCCCGCGCCACGGTGGTCGAGAAGTCCTCGCGGGTTTCCACGAACAGATTCGCGCGGATCCGGTCGAAGATGACGATCGTGTCGTTGGCGGAGTAGGCGAGGATCGTCAGGAGCGCCGTGACGAAGAGGGGATCGAACTCGAAGCTCGAGACGCGGCTGACCACGACGAAGATGCCCGTGGTGATGAGGACGTCGTGGATGAACGCGAGCACCGCGAGCACGCCGAACTTCCAGGGGTTGAGCTTCTTGGGGAGTTTGCGGAACGCGAAGGCGAGGTAGACGATGATCGCCAGCGAGGCGATCGCCAGCGCGATGAGCGCTTTCTGCTTGAGGCTCGCGGAGACACTCGGGCCGATGGTCGTGAACTGCAGCTCCTTCGTCTCCTTCCCGAACTTCCGCGTGATGGCGGCAAGGAGCGCCACGTGCTCTTCGTTCGTGAGCGGGCGCATGCGCATCAGGAGCGAGGAACCGTTCACTCCCGAGATCGCAGAGACAGCAACGTTCCCGAGTGCCTCGCTGCCGGTTTTCTCCTGCCGCAAGAGTAGCTCGAGATCCGCCTTCGTCTTCCCCGGGATGCGTATCTCCATGAGCGTGCCGCCCGTGAACTCGATGCTCAAGCGCGGTCCCACGACGACGAGCAGCAGGATGGATCCCAGGAGCAGTGCGCCCGAGAGGGTCAAGAAGATCTTGGCGAGTTTGAGGAAGGGCATCGGGACGGAGTGTAATTGACAATTGACAATTGACAATTGACAATTCAGAACATGGCCCTATTGAGCGACAGTCAGCCGCATCACCGGTCCCTCCTGCTCCACCGCCCATGAGAATTTCCCGTCGGCATGGTCGATGCCGGGGAAGACCGTGCTCTGGAGAGGGACGACAGGGAACGCAGCGGCGAGACTCCGAAGAGAAGCCCCATCCATTCTTCCGGCGGCGAGGAGAGTCGCCGTTGGATGATTGTTGACGGGAGGGGTGAACGTCGCGTCGTTCGAGGCGGTCTCATGCTCGATGTAATATTCAAGCCACGAACGATCGTTGCTGAGGATAAACTCCCTCCCGCGCTGCGCCGTGGCGAGTGCACCGATGGCATCCGCGCCCGAGAGCGTCGCGATGTGCCACCCGTTCCTGTCTCGGGAAACGTTTCTCGTTCCCTCCGGAGCGCTCTTGAGGATTGCGGAGGTGAAGCCCCGGTCGAACGTGCGGCGCTCGACCCTCACGGGCGTCGTCATCGCCAGCGCGCGTCTGCGGAGCAGACTCAGTTGCGCGCTCAGGATTTTTCCATCAGCCGAACCGGAGAGCAGGAAGTGCAACCCGGCGCCCGATTGTGTTGATCGCACGAAGAGCGTCGATTCGTGTGTCAGCAATGGAGCGAGATCGTAGCGCACGCTCGTCTCCTCGCCGAAGATGCTGTGCATCCGTGCCGTCCACAAGCCCTCGAGGAGTATGGTGGTTTGCGTCGGTACCATCGACGATACTGCCAGCCACTGGGCGAGGGGGGCCGCACTCGCGATGATGGTGTCGGGCTGGGAGTCAGGCAAGGGAAAGGAAGGATCGATGCCCGCCTCCGACATTCGTCCTTCCGAGAGAACGACGATCGAGAATTGCCCCGGTGATGCGCTCATCAGCGCGTAGGACGATGTTGCGAGGAACGAACGCAACACTCCATCGAGTGAGGTGCTCGATCCTTGCAGGAGCGTTTTCAGATCCACGAACATCCATCCTTCATTGTGCGTTGTGTGTCCTCGCAGCGTCTGGAACGCTTCGAGGGAAGAGAGAGCGTCCTTCGCGTCGATCGTGTTCTCCGGTTGCGTGGGCAAATCGCTCCGCATATTCTGCGCCTCTCCTTTGTCATTCTCTTCGAAGAGCCTCCAGTGCAGTTGCCCGTCCGATCCGGCCACTGGCCGGGCGGGCCCGCTCTCCCCCCGCACAACGGCGACGCTCATGAGGCCCGGCTCCTTCGGGACATTCTGGAGAACCGGAACCCACGCCGCATACCGGTCGAGGTCGCTCCTGTGCACGTGCGCGAGGTACGCCACCGTTTCCTTCGCTGTGAGCATCGCGGGTGGATCGATGCTCCGGTGTTTGGCGAAGAACACCACGAGCCCGACGCCGAAGAAGAGGAGAAGTCCGCCGAGGAGAGTCGCGATGGCGAGTGAGAAGTGGGGAGAGGGCGATTCGGTCATCGGGAGCAGTGTAGAGAAAATGCGTGGGATTTTCTGCGAGGAATGCTGTGGTCGGGGAAAAGTGCCAAGAACCAAGACTCCAGAAACCAAACAATTCGTAAGTCATCAAGAGGACATTTTGAAGTTTCAAACTTGTTCTCCTGATGAATTGTTTGGAATTTGTGTGCTTGGTTCTTGGAGTTTTTCTGCGACGACCTTCCCTGCACGATCCTTTCGCCTCACAGCATCTTCTTCAATGCATCGGCGCTCCTCTGTCTCGTCGGATCGAGTTCGAGGGCGTGACGCAGTGCGGCGATCGCTTCGTCTTTGTGGTTGGTCGCTTGTGCGGTAAGTCCGTAGAGCTCCTGCGCTTCCGCATTGTCCTGCCACTTCTTGGCCGCCTGCTGGGCAGCAGCAAAGGCGTCGTCGTTCTTTCCTGCGGCGAGCGCAAGCGAGACGAAGCCTTCGAAGTCCACGAGCTCTGCGTCGCTCGCTTGCCTCATTGCCTGTTCCTGCTCGAGCGCGAGCGCGCTGTCGTTCGTCTCCTGCGCCTCCGCGGCCAATGCCCGGCGCACTTCCTTCTCGGGCGTGAAGCCGTTCTTCAATGCGTACTCAAAGAAGGTAATGGCGTTCTTGCCGTCCTTGAGTGCGGCGTACGCCCGTCCCAGGAAGTACTGCGTCTCGGGTTTTTCCGGATCCAGCGTGTACGCCCGCTCGAGAGAGGCGAGGGCGCTTTGAAGGCGCTGTGTGGTGAGTTCGCAGAAGCCTTTCACCGTCCACGCATCGCGGTAATCGTCTCGGTGATTCACCACGTTCCCGAGGATCGGGAGCGCCAGCTCGCATTCGTCCACCTGGGCAAGCGCGCGCGCGAGGAGGGTCTGGAGGTGGATTTCCTTGCTCTGCGGGAAGAGCGCGTACTCGTCGTACGCTCCCTGGAGCGTGCGTGCATACTCTCGCAATCCCGGCTCCCAGCCGCTTTCCACCGTCTGCAGTTCTGTCTTCGCCGTATCGTGATTGCCCTGCACGATTGCCAGGAGAGCCGAGCCGTAGTGCTTCTGTGGAGATTCCGCCGCCTGGCTCAGGAGTCTCTGCGCCGTTTGCGCATCTCCTGTGTGGAGGGCCAGGAGGACCTGGAGCAGGAGCAGATCTTCACTGCGCGCTCCTTGCTGCTCCAGCGTCACGAGGGTCGCGTGCGCGGCGTCGAATTCGCGCAACTGGAGCTCCGCTTGCGCGAGCTTCTTCAGCGCTGGGATGCCGCCCTGCGCGTGGGCAGCCCCCTGGTACTCCATCTCTGCCCCCCGCCAGTCTCCCCGCAGCGCCAGCAAATCGCCTTTATGGAGGTGCAGGAGCGCCTGGTCGCTCTCGATCGCCGCCGCATCGCCCCTCGGTGCGTTCGCGCCGGAGGGCACGGCGGTCGTCTGGGCCTGCCTCTCGATCGTCCGGCGGAGACGATCGGCAGTGGAGACCACCTGCCAGCGGAGGAACGTCATGAGGAAGACGGCGACCACCAGGGCCGCCAAGACAGGCACGACGATGCGAGCCCGGAGCTTCATACTCCGAGTGTACAGTGGACAGTGGAGAGTGGACAGTGGTTGCAGAGCGGTTCAGCGGAACAGTGATTCCCTTCGATGCGACTCAGGGCAGGCAGCATTCAGTGAAATGACCGAATGAAGAATGACCAATACACTGAACCTCTGATCCGCTGGAACACTGTCCACTTCTTACATGCTCGGACTCAATTCCCCGTCGTCCCCGTGCAGCGTGCCGCCGGCCACTCTCACTTTTGCCGCCGCCTCCGCGATGTGCTTGGGAAGGACGGCCTCGATCGCTCCCCATTTCGCCTCGCCTTCCTGAGGCAGAAGGATCGTCACCTGGTCGCCCACCTCCGCGCGGTAGAACGTCACGGATGCCAGGAGGACGCGCAGGGCCTTGCCCTCGGCGAGCACCTTATATTGGCCGTCTTCCTGGATCAGGAGGCCGAGCGTGGTGCGGCGGGGGATCGGCGCGATCTGCTTGTAGATGAATTTGCCTTCGTCGGTGATCGTGAGCTTCATGCCGTCACCCTCCACGAGCTTGCTCTTGCTCGCGTAGTTGGCGGGGACGGGATACGTCTGGCCGCCGCTGTCCACCATATTCTGCCCGTCGAAGATTCCCTCGATCACGCGCCCGCTCAGGGCACTGGAATTTCCCATCGTGCCTGCGCGCAGCATGTGCCGCTCGCGTCCGGTGTCCGACACTCCCGTCACTTCGCGCAAAAGAGCGTGCGCGGTCTTGAGCGATGACATGGCGCTGTCGAGCAGTTCCTGGACTTGCATGAGCGAATCGTCGGACATGGGTGTTTGGGGAATGATGGGGACGGCAATCTTAGCGCTCACCAGGGACATCGATCCAGGGACGTGACTTCACATTCGAGCGGAACGCTTTGGAGCCGGCTACGCATCTCGGTGTCTGTGAGGAGTCCCGGTTCGGCGCCGATGACGCCAAGGACGCTTGTCGCATTCATGGTACCCGCGCGGAGCATCTCTGGCAAGTCCAGACCCGCGAGAATCGCCCACGTCGCGCCGGCGCCGAACGCATCACCCGCGCCGGTCGTGTCGATCACGGGAGCGTCGAGAATTCCGCAGTGCACGAGCTGCCTTCCATCGTACGCCATCGATCCGCGCTTGCCATCAGTGATGCAGGCGATCGTCGCTCCGGCTTCCGCAAACGCCCGGAACGCATCGGTGACCGTTTTCGCTTTGGTGAACTGCAGCGCTTCCTCCTTATTCAAGACGAGGAAACCGGTGCACGAGAGCAGCTTCGCGTTCTGCGCCTCGCGCATCCCCGATTCGAGTTGGCTGCCGCCCGGGTTCCACGTGAGGCCGGGGCCCCCCGATTCTTCGAGGATGTTCACGAGATCATCCTCGATCATGCAGCTCTTCTCGTCGATGTGGTTCAAGTAGATCCACTCGACACTCGCCGCGGCGCTGCGGTCGAACGTGGCATCCGCGAGATGACTGTTCGTTCCGGGCTCGTAGAGGATGATCCGCTCGCCGCTGCTCACGGAGAGAATGATGGAGAAGCTCGACGTTTCACCTTCGACGACCGTCACGCACGAGGTGTCGACGCCCTCCTCCTCAAAGTTCTTGAGCAGCCGCTCGCCCCACTGGTCGCTCCCCACGACCCCCAGGAATCCGGCGTCGCACCCGAG
>JACQCJ010000086.1 GCA_016201685.1 Candidatus Peregrinibacteria bacterium
ATTCCTGAGAGCAACAAGAAGAGGAACGTCGCGAATGACGCCACCACGATGAAGGGCGACGAAAGCATGTCGTTGACGATGTCGCTCTTGAAGGGCAGCGTTCGCGTCCATTGATACCCGCCGAGAGCGAAGACCGCACCGTACCATGCGAGCAGCCACCCGGCGTAGAGGCGGAGCGTATCGACCAGAGGATAATACACTCGTCCGTGCGAAGCGAGAGAGCCGTCGGAACTTGCTTGCTGATCGAACGCAGAAGCAGACCCAAAAAGATTGTGCGATTCCTGCCACGGATGATTCGGCGAAGCGACAGATGGCGCGAAGACCGCATCAACATCATGATGGGGTTCAACCGCATCCGCCAGGGGTGCCGAAGGAGGATAATCCGGAGAATGCATCGTGAACAAGAAATGGAAAGCATTGTCCTCTATTGCATCATTGTTCGAACGGAATGATGTTCCGCGTGATGTACTCGAGGGAAGAGCGAAGCTGCGCGGGGCCGCTCACCTCGAAGTGACGATTGCCGGTCCAAACGCGGTATCCCGTGACATAGCCGCCGTTTTCCGCAAGCGATTGGTCTCCGACTCCATCGGGAATTCTTCCTTCCGCAAAATTCACGACGATCGGGCCGTCTCCGAGATCGCGGAGTTCCTGGGAACTGACTTCGACGTGCCAAAGGAAGGCGGTTCCTTTCCCGAAGGAATGGAAGTACCAGTCGCCGCGGACGGGGAAGCAGAACCCGACGGACGGGGGAGAGCAGTACTGAATCGTCCAGGCCGATTCACTCTTCACGGCGCTCATTTTTTTCACCTTCGCCTGTGTCTCGGCAGAAAGTGCAGCCGGCTTTGAGGAAGACGAAGGTTGGATGAAAACAACAGCCGGTTGCGATGATCGTTGCGAAGAAGAAGCATTCTTCAGAGTTGATACGGATGAAGAGAAGTGAGTGGATGGTTCCGCTGGGATCGAGGAAGACGAGATTTCAACGGAACTCGACAAAGAAGATGTGACCACCTCGCTGCTCGTTTCTTCAGTCATGAGTTTGATTTCTCGAACATCCAAGACGGTGTTTCCGAATTGGGGCGTATCGCTCAAGAACCCCCGCACCTCGACGCTTTGACCGATGTAGGAATTCAAATCTTGCGCTTCGCTTCGCAACAATAATGATGTTCCATCGGAAAGGAGCAATCGATGCGTTCCGCTCACGGCAACGCCTCCGCGAGCCATCTCCACCATTCCCTGATAGGCATGCATCGCGGGTTGAGTGGAGGCGGCGCTGCTCGCATTCACGGAAAGCTGAAACGAGGACGAAGAAGCGGAAACGAACGATGGCTGATCGTTCCTCGCTGCAAAGAAGGAACAAGAAACCAAAACAGCGGGGACGGTCAGAAAGACAAAGGGGAGAAAGCGGCGCATACAGAATCGGAGAACGAATTGCTCAAGACGGAAGCTCTGGGATGATCGCTCGTAGACTATCGCAGCAATCCATTCGATTCCAGTCATTCGAAATGGCCGCAAGCGAATGACCAACGACCCGCCGTGCCCTGCCAGACCAGCCCAACAACGGTCTGGCGGGCCAAGAACCGATGACCGTTGGTCGCTCTACGTATAGGAAATCTGTTTTCATACTTCATCTTCCCGTCTTCCCTCACCCAGCCTCTCCCCCTTTGGGGGGAGAGGGGCAATGGAAACGTCATTCTGCGTACAGAGTCGTTTGAAGCGACAAGCTTCACGAACTTTGTAGGTTTCACATTACGACCTCGGCAAATTCCTCGGATCTTTAAGAATCGTATCAATTGTTCGCGGAAGTGCATTGTACCGCGAAACGATCGCCTCGTTCACTTCCTTTCCGGAATCGTACTGCACCGTGCGAACCCACCCGATGTCGTTTGCATGAAGCTTTCGTTTGATTGAGCTGCTCATCGAGGCGATGTACGGTCCCCGGAGCTGGACGGATCGACCGTCGGGAGTTCCGTAGACATTCACGAACGCTTCTTCTCCGTCGGCATACGCTTGCAAGAGAAGGGAATGGCCGGTGTCGTTGCGGAAGACAAGATCCTGGCGACCGGGGAAAATCGTCGCGTCCATTCCGATGCCGTGCTGTTCGTAGTAGTGAACGTAGAGGCTGTGATTGGAGCGTTCGAGAACCGGGAGACCCGCGAGGATCGCCGCTCGGTAGGTTGTCGTCGCAACCTGGCAAAGGCCGCCGCCCGGTACGAGACGGAGGCTGCGGCCGTTGAAGATCGCAAGCGCTAGCTGCCAACCTTCGGACAGCGTGACGGACCCCAGCACGCTGTTAAAGGAGAAGTCTTCCCCGGGGGCGATGAGGACGTTCTGCAGATTTTCCTGCAAGCCTTTGCGGACGTTCGCTTTGCGCCCCTCGCCGGATCCCGCGAAATTCGAGTGGCCGGTCGCGAGAAGGGAGAGGGCCCCCAGATCGAATCCGGTTGCATTGAAGACGTGTCCGGGAGCGCGCGGGAGAGTCCAATTGAGCGACTGTTTTTCTCCTTCCAACCCCATGCGAATCGCATGAGCAATACTCGGAATGGGAAACGCGTACCCATCCTTTGCAATGCCTTGGACGTTTGCATACACGTGCCCGAACCGAGTTTTGAGCGAGAGGACGAGCGCGTCCTTCTGCTTCGCGAATTGCGAGGAGACTTCCGTCGCCAGCGTGGTCTGAATTGCCTGCTCATCAAGTTCGTAGCGTGCCGACCACGGCGTGACCAGAAACGTGATCCAGCGAGCATAGTGCGCCGGCGTCGCATCCCAGATGGCCATCGGATTTCCTCGTTCGTCGCGAAATTGCATGAGAAGGTGCTTCTCCATCAACGCACGCTTCTGCCGCAAGGCATCGGCGATGAGCGCATCGGAAAGTACGAGGTGGTAGTGTCCCTGGAGCTCCTGTCGAAACGTTGCTTCCTCTTGTCGACGCGTCGCGCTTCCTCCCGTACCTGTTGAAGACGGAGCGGGAAGGAGATGGCGTTGCTTGAGAAAGGACGGACCGCTGTCACCCTGCTGCGCTCTCGCTTGATCAAAAACAGTCGGTACAACGGTTACGCAGGCAACGATCAGGCTGAGCGTGAGAAGGGCAAAGCGAAGGAAACGGGGATTCACAAGTATATTATAAAACATAATAGATAATTATGCAAATTCTCGCGTCGAATGAACTCACGAATTGGCTGAAGCCCTCATGAATGTACCGGCAAACCAACATTCGACTTGACGGGTTTTGACCCTCTTCACGGAAACCATTTGCCGACTCTACGAGCTTCCCATGCGCAATGTTCCGATAATGGAGAACCGTGGAATGCCAATCTCCTCACCATCGGCGGAAGAACACTGCTCGCATTTCTTCTGTGGTCCATCAGGGCAATGCAGACGCCATGTATGTGTTGAAACAGCATATGGAAGCCGAAAAGATCTTGTTCCAATGTCGGGAATCGTTACGATTCTGACATGCCAACCCTCACTCCGTCGGTCAAACGGCAACGCATGATCGACTGGTACAACTGGAGGAAAGAGATTCCCCGATCGAGGGCAAAGATTCAGCAATTCAAGCAGAAGATACGAGAGCTCGAAGATGCGATTGTCGATCGAGAAGACGTGGTAGCGCAGAAAGATCGTCTCATCGCGCAGCGGGAGAAGCGCATCAAAGATCTGGAAGAAGAAAACCAGAAGCTGAAGGGCACC
>JACQCJ010000083.1 GCA_016201685.1 Candidatus Peregrinibacteria bacterium
CCCGCATGATCCGCGAAGTCCCGCTGGAGCGTATTTCGCTCATCAATTTGCTGCACCTGACCCCGCAGAATGTGTCGCAGCTTGCAAAGAAGAAGGAATCAGTACAGCGCTGTCTTTTTGGAGCTTAACGGGACAGCAGTGCCCGAACATTTTCATATACATGAGAAATTGAAAAGTTACCTCTTTTCTTGCATGGCGGCATCACTCGCAATCTCTTCGCAGGCACGCTCAAAAATATCCCCATAAACAAGTTTGTCCTCCTCCAAGAAGAATGCGTAAAGATCATGTGTTCCTACCTTTCCTTCCTTTAGAAGCTCACCCAAGAGCGCGATGCGATACCGCAGAGGGGCAAAAATTGGGTCTTCAGGAGGATGGTAACGCTCTCTTGTTCGTAAATCGCTCAAATCTGCTACGCAAGTTTGATATTTCTGCAAAAGCTCCTGTCTCAATGCCGTAGCATGTTCTCCGTTTGTTAGTGAGATGACAGGTCCGCCTTCATTATCTTCAGACTTGAGTTCAACTTCAGACATATTCACATGGTCGCGAGAGTACTTCCTTTTGTCAAATATAATTTCACGCCGCCATCGCATAGTGCGGTTCCCGCGCCGTTTTCGCTTCGGTTTCCGGCTGCTGGAGCATCGTCGTCTTGTTGTGCTGCACTGCTCCGTTCTCCGTGAAGCGGATGCCGCGATTCTCCATCTCGTTTGCCAGACGCTGCAGGTGCGGGTGCACGTTCTGGTTGATGTACTCGTGTTTCTCGTAGGCGAGGTCGACGGGAATCTCCGTGGTCCAGTACGTGAAGTAGAAGTTATTCTTCTGCGCCTCGAGCATCTCGTCGAGCGGTCCCGCGCTCTGGCGATTCGTGTAGAGGATTTGGGGCGAATTCACGCGCTCCTGTTC
This sequence comes from Candidatus Peregrinibacteria bacterium, assembly GCA_016201685.1. Lineage (GTDB taxonomy): Bacteria > Patescibacteriota > Gracilibacteria > Peribacterales > Peribacteraceae > JACOTD01. The sequence goes on from JACQCJ010000083.1 coordinate 901, forward strand.
GCGCATCGCGGAGTGGACGTTCGTGGGGTTCGTCACATCGTTCGCTTCGAGCCCCCTCGTGCTGTGGCCGTGCTTCATGCGCTCGGGAGTCTGCATCTCCGCGGATTTCTGGAGCACCTTCTCCTTGTCATCGTCCAGGTAGTGATGGCGCCGGCACCACACGCGGTTGTACCAGAGGATGCGCTTGGCGCGGAACATGCGCGCGCTGCGCAGCGAGAGCACGTGCGAACGGCGATGTTCCGCGGGAATCTGCTCGAGCCAGTGCCGCGTCTCGTCCACCACCTCCTGATCGCTCGGCTTGCGCTCTTCCTTCGTCTGCTCCTTCCCGCCGTCACTGCGATGCTGTCGCAGATACTGCTCCATCGACTGCAGCTTCTGGCCGTCTTCGACGGTCATCGGTTTGCTCTTCGCTTCGGCGATCTCCCGCTGCGCGATGTCCCAATCCTGCATGTCCAAGGCGTTTCGGATGCTGAGGAAATCCGGCCGTTCCCTGTTGATGTCCGCAAACCTCCTCCCGGCTTCCTCCACGTAGGCCTTGCGCTTGTCGTAGTGCCAGTCGAGGAAAATATTCTTGTGGACGAAGTGGAACGTGCGCGGCGTGCCGATCTTCCTGCGCATGTCTTCAATTCTCCCGAACTCCCGCCCCACCTCCGTCCAACGGTCGACGAGTTCGGAGAGCGTCATCGGTTCCTTCCCTTTTCCAATCAAGAACGCTTCGATTTTCCCGGGATCAGCGCCGCTCTCGAAGATTTTGCGCAGCCATGATCCCATCTTCCAGGCCGCGAGCCCTCCTTCGGTCACCGCGTTTTGCAGTTTCGCCTCCGCCTTCTTGTACAGTTCCTTGTAGCGGGCCTGCGGGTTCTTCTCCAGCTTCTTGAGCACGGCGATTTGTGCCAGAATCTTGTCGACGATGTTCTTCTTGTATTCAAAGTGCCCGTCCTTGAACGCCTCCAATTTCACCATCCCCAGCTGCTCGATGTCGTTCTCCGTGAGATGCATCTGCTTCACGTCCTTTTCAATGTCGTCCATGCTCTTCCCCAGCTTCTCCCAGTTTTTGTAGTACTTGGGGAATTTCTCCTTCAGAAAGGTTTTTTTGGCATATTGGCCGACTTCAGAGCTTTTTAAGCGATTCTTCCACTTTGTCACGCTCGCTGCGCCAATCCATCCTTTTTCAAATGCTTGGGAAATATCTGCGTTGAATTTCTGCTCGAGTTCCTTCGCTTCGGCAAGCATTTTCGGAAAATATTTCTGCTGATCTTCGAGAATCGCTTGTGTTTTTTCTTCGTATGTTTTTTTCCCAACAAGTTCAAGTTTTGATTCGTCATATACTTCTTCGCGGTAATCACGATAATCTTTGTCGGTCAGGAGTTCGGTGGAACCAATGGCGAGTTGCACCTGCCAAAGAGCATTGCTTCGAATATGGTCAAACTCATTTTTTCCCTGCATGTCCGCTCTTGTATCTGGATCGAAATCCTCTTTATTCAAGAGATCCGTAAACGTTTGTTTGATTGTATCGGGAGTCGTTTGTATCCCGGTGTTGTCGGCGAAGCGACTCATGGGCTGCTCATTCTACCATGCCGCGCAGCATCGGCACTTCCGTATGGTGGAGAAAAGGCGTCTCGTGTACGCTCCTCGCGATGATCCTCTCCGATCGCGATATTCGCAAAGCGCTGGCCTCGGGCCGCGTCGTCATCGAATCTCCGCAGCAGGACGCATCGACTGCGCCCAGCGCAGGGATGTTCCCGCACATCCACGCCTCGAGCATGGACTTGCACTTGGGCAGCAGCTTCAAGCTCTACGAGCACAGCAAGTTTGCCGTCATCGATCCCAAGCGCCCGGAGACCTTCATCGGCAACATGCGGCTCATCACGGTCAAGGAGGGCGAATCGTACATGGTGCAGCCGGGGGAGTTCGTGCTGGGCGTCACCGAAGAGACCATCACCGTCCCCGACGATCTCGTGGTGCGGGTCGAAGGACGCTCCAGTCTCGGGCGGCTCGGGATCATCGTCCACTCCACGGCGGGGTTCGTGGATCCCGGCTTCTCCGGCACGATCACGCTCGAGATCAGCAACCTCAACCGCATGCCCATCGCCCTCTACCCGGGGATGCGCATCTGCCAGATCGCCTTCGAGGAACTCAGCAGCCCCGCGGAGATGCCGTACCATAAGAAGCCCTTCTCCAAGTACCAGGGCCAAGTGCTGCCGGAGGAGAGCCGGCTGTCGATGGATCCGGAGTTTACGGGGAAGAGGTGAGTGTTTGTTGTTTGTGTTTTCCTCTATCCCCCATCCCCTTTCTCCGGGGGAGAAAGGGGGGGCCTCAACAATTTGTGTTTTTGGAAATTCTCCCCTCCTCCATCGGAAGAGGGGTCGGGGGTGGAGGTTGGACAAAAAATACAAAACAAACATCCCTTCACCACTCCCCAAGCGATCCCAACGTAATCTTCCTCTCCCACAGCATCTCGGGCAGTTCCGGGTCCGTGAGCATCGCGAGTTCCGTGAGACGTTGGGGATCCCGGTCGAATTCGCTGCCGGTCGGGTTCGCGCTCCCCGGGTGCACCATCAATTCGGTCGTACCCTCGGGGAGGCGGGCGAGGATGTGTCGCAGGTTCTTCTTGCTTGCGGATCCCACGAGCGCAAGGCCGCGGAAATGATCCGTCGAAGTGATGCCGTTCTCTTCGTACAGAGGACGAGCCGCCTCTGCTTCTGCGCGGATCGCCTTCGCCGCCTCGAGCCTCTCGGGCACGATCTCCCAGCCAAATGGCGGCAAGGGTTCGATGGGCAACCGGACGAAGCGAATCCCGTAGCGCAGGAGAATGGGGATGAGGAGCGGCACGATCGTCGGATGGATGTGGATGTGATGGTGTCCGTCCACGTGGGTGGGCGCCTCGCGGCGATGATCGAGGAACCATTCCATCTGCGCGCGCAGTTCGCGCTCGATGTGCGTTGCATCAATGGTGCCTTCGTCAAGTGATCTCCGAAGCTGATGACGATCGAGGAAGGCATCATCTCTGCTGAGGAGCGATGGAACGTCCACGGCATTGGTGATGGGCGATCCCTCGGTGAGATTCAGATGGAGGCCCGTTGGAAGCTTGCGTTCATGCGCATGTTTGGCGGCCGTTGCGCTGTCGCTCCCGTTCACGATGAGGCTCGCGCTCGTGACGATGCCGAATTCAAACGCCTCGAAGATCCCGTGGGTCCTCTGCGGATTGATCCCGAGATCATCGGCGTTGACGATGAGGGTGCGCACCGCAGTATTCTACATGCTAGAATGTTCTCGAGAGAGGACGATTAGCTCAGTTGGTTAGAGCGTGCGATTCACATTCGCAAGGTCACTGGTTCGAATCCAGTATCGTCCACCATTCTGGATGTTCGTCATTCGCAAGGTCTCAGCCTAGGCTGATCGAACCCAGCATCGTCCACCATTCGTCCGCCTCAGGCGGCCTCATGGCAAGCCATTCGGTTTGAATTTGTCCTCAGAACACTGCGAAGAATTGATTGACGTACGCTCGCGAGATTGTTGCGTACACTTCCTTTTTTCGGCGAGAAGGAGGAAAGTGCCCACTAACTTTATCCCCCTTCCTCCTTGTATTATGTACAGAAGATTCCTGCGATTATGCGCAATTCTCTCCGCATCTCTCCTCATCCTCATCCACGGAGGTTTGGAAAGTATCGCGCTCGCTGCCGTCAGCTATCCCGCTGCGGCCGCAATGACCACCGGTACAGCGCCGAGCAAGACCATGAAGAAAGCGGCGAAGAAGACCATGAAGAAAACCATGAAGAAGAATGCCGCAAAGAAAATGAAGAAGGTCAATCCCGCGGCGGCCAAGAAAGCCGCCAGCGCCAAGAAGCTCCAAGCTCTCAAGAACGGGAAGACTCGAGCGGCCAGCATGAAGAAGCAACTGAAGGAAGCGAAGAAGCTTGCGAAGGCGCGAGCGTCCACGTTGAAGCAGAAGGTGAAGAAGCTGGCGCAAGCGAAGGCCAAGCCGGGGAAGCCGATCAAAGATCCCAAGAAGCTCAAGCTCATCGCCATGGCGATCACTCACGCGCGGCAAGCGAAGAGGAAGGTAGCCATTGCGAAGACCTCGGCAAAAACCGCGAAGACTTTGGTCGCTCAGGCCAAGCAGAAGGCGACAGCCGCGAAGGCGAAGGTTGCCGCGGCCAAGAAAACCGTGAAGGCCGCGAAGAAAGCGGCGGCGAAGAAAGCCCCCGCCGCCAAGCCGACCAAAAAGAAGAAAACGAAGGGCGGGACGGGATGGAATGGCGGCAAGCTTCTCGGCATGATCCAGCAGTTCGTCATCCCGACGGCTTACGCGCAGGATGCGACTGCGACGGCGGATGCCACGCCCGAAGTAGCGGATGTGGATCCCGCTAGCATCAAGTGCGCAGATAACGGCACTTGTACCATGGCGGACGGCACGACAATCAGTGTCGACATCAATCCAGACACCGGCGATGCCACTGTTGATGAAGGTAACGGTGCGGTTGACATCAATGGTGCAGACGGCACGGCGACTGTCGCCCCGGCGAATGATAGCGATTTGCCTACACTGGTCACAGATAAAGATGTTACCGTGTATGATGGAGAAAATGCCGTGAACATTGGCCCTGAGGGCACCACCGTGGAAACAGGAGATCCGGCCGATGCTGTACCTGCCACGATTGGAGCCGATGGAGCAGTGCAGGTCGGCGATGCCGTCGTCATAGGCGACACCGTCAGCGTGGACACAGGCGATGGCTCTGCGCCCGCTGATGTGACAGGTGACGTCGTGAGTGTGGATGCGGGCGACGGAACGACGGCGGATGTCCGAGGTGACAGCACGACATTCACCGATCCGAATGGAGCAACGACGGACGTGACTGCAGCAGGAGATGTCAGCGTGACAGATGCTCCTGCCGATACAGGAGGCGGAGGAGATGCAGCGGTCGCACCGGATGCCGGCGACGACGACAACACTCCTGCTGATACGGGAGGAGGTGATAGAGGAGGCGGGGATACGAGCGGCGGCGATACAGGAGGTGGGGATGCAGGAGCAGTCGATACAAGTGGTGATACGGGAGGCGGCGATGCCGGAGTCGAGCCGTCGGCCATGCGCTGGAGCCCCTTCACCGCGTCGATCTTCATTGGGAAGAATCTAAGTACCAGAAAGAGCGCAGGAGGAGCGCCAAAGGCCACCACGTCCCCCGCCAATAAGAAAAAATAGTTCTCCTTTCGATCACCGTGATTTTCCAAGAAGAGGAGCCCAGCGCTCCTCTTCTTTTTGTACGAGCAAGGAGCTTCACTGCAAGAGGATGAGCAAACCTACTTCAACAACGGTCCTTTTGCGAGCGGGGAGGGGAGATCGAGCCATTGGAAGTCTGCGAATCCGTCGGACCACCATACGGCCCCGTGCTTCGAGAGCGAGCCCGGGCTCGACAAGGAGACTTGCAGCGACGGATTGTTGGCACGTTCATCGATCGAGAGATCGCCGTAGAGTTGGAGGATCTTGCCCGTGCCCGTCACGGCGCCCCACTCCGGGGGGATCAGCTGGCAGCTCACGATCTTTGCATCGGTATCGATAGAGCACGGGAGCCGATCATGCAGCCCCACCGCTCCCAATTGCCAGTTCGAGACGGAAACCGACTCCGTCTTCGCGACGGAAAAGCCCAGTCCGCGTATTTGCAGCGACGCCTCGGGCAAGGCTTTTCCCGAGAAGAGGAAGGCGCCCAGCAGCCGCCCGTCCCCGGGGACGATCGCGTCTGTCGGTTTCAGGACGCTGCGGATCGCGGTCAGGCGGGCCAGGCCGGTTTGGTGCTTCGGATAGCTTCGCGTGTCACTTTGATCCGGATAGATGAACGTCCTTCCGCTGACAACCCCTTCCCACGTGAGGTAGATCTTCGTCACCCGTTCCATCACTTCCGTCTTGCCCCCGAATGCTGGCAGCTTGTGCGTGATTTCGATCGTGAATGCTTTGCGTTGATCGTGAGGGAGCACGTACGCGCCGCTCGCATCGAAGGTTGCCTCCCACGTCTTATGATTCAGATCGTACGTTTTCATCGTGAGCGGTCCGATTTCCACACCCGATCCGTCCAAGAGAAGGAGCGCATCGATGCCATCGCCCGCCTGGTTCAGGTTCACCTTCACCGCGCGCAATCGCTGCGCTTCGTCCGTCGCGGTGTACGGGATTTGCGCGAGGGGCGGGGTCCGTTCCCCCAACATGATGATGTGGCTGTGCGGAGGAAGATCCAGTCGATGATAAGACGATGCGCTCGAAGATGCCTGAGCGGGCGTCGTGCCCGAAGCGGAGGAATCGCCGCTCTGGTCACTCAGTGCGGTCCCGCTGCCCTCTTCCGCCAGACGGTACTGCTCCAATTCATCCTGCGATTCCGCAAGGAACGCGGCCGCGAGCCTCGCCATCTGCCCGCGCGCAAGCGGATCCGCGTACTGTGCTGTATCGTCCGGGAGCAGCACATCGTGGCTCTGCGCCGCGCTCACGTACGGTACGTACCATTCCGCTCCTTTCGCAGCGGAGAGATCGTACCCGTAGAGGCCGACGAGGATTTTGACGGCTTCGGCGTAGGTGACGTTTCTCTCCGGATGGAAGAAGTGGTCGGGGTACCCTTGGACGATGTCGGCCTTCTTCGCAGCGCAGACGAAGGGACGGAACCACGCATCGGAAGGCACATCGGCGAAGCAGCGGCGGGGCGCATCGTCTGTCGGGAGCTGCCGGTCTTCGGGTAGGCTCTTGAGTGCGATTTTGAGAAATGCCGCGCGATTGAGAGGAGCATCGGGCGCGAACGTCCCGTCGGGGTTGCCCTCCACGGCGCCGACGTTCGTGAGCAGGCTGATGCCTGCCGCTTCTTCTGCGGAGAACGGCGCATCGCTGTACTGATCGCTGACGTCGCCGTAGTCGAGCGCGATCGCAGCAGCGGGGACAAGGAGGAGGAATGCCGGGGCAATCCAGAGTGTTTTCTTCATACGTTTCGCTGCAGTGTACCGTACGGCAATGCTTTCGCAATGGGGAGACGACTTGCACGTCCTCTCTTCTTCAGTGCACATGTTTCTCGACCGCTCTCAACTTCCAGGTGCAACACTGATCCCTGGATGAGCAGCGCAAGGTTTCCCCCTCGCTGATCATCATTTCTCCATTCTCTCCATTTCCTACTCCGCAATGAATCCGCTCACTTGGCTCGTCCAGAGTTTTGCGTACGTTCCATGAAGCGCGAGGAGTTCATCGTGCGTTCCGTCTTCGATGATCTTCCCGTCACTCAGAACAATCAGCCGATCCATCGCCTGCAACGTGGAGAGGCGATGCGCTACCGCCAGGACGGTCTTCCCCTTCATGAGTTCCGCGAGTGCCTTCTGAATGGCGGATTCGCTCTCGCTATCCAAGGAACTCGTCGCTTCGTCCAACACCAAGATCTGCGCATTCTTGAGAATCGCGCGCGCAATGGCGATGCGCTGGCGCTGGCCGCCGGAGAGTTTGACGCCGCGCTCGCCCACGAACGTGTCATATCCCTTCGGGAGATCCGTGATGAAGTCGTGCGCCTGCGCGAGCGCCGCCGCGCGTTCGATCTCCTCATCCGCAGCGCCGATTTTCCCGTAGCCGATATTGTCATGAATCGTGCGGTGAAAGAGCGTGATGTCCTGCGGAACCATCGCGATGCTTCGCAGGAGGCTCTCTCTGCGCACGGAGCGGATATCCTGATCGTCGATCGCGATCGACCCCTTCTGGACGTCGTACTGACGCAGGAGCAGCGATGTGAGCGTGGTCTTTCCCGCGCCGCTCAACCCGACGAGCCCCACCTTCTGTCCGGCAGGAATCTCGAGCGTGAACTCCGTGAAGACCGCCTTTCGTCCGTAGCTGAAGCCGATGGAACGGAACGCAACGCGTCCGTCGGATGCCGTGAGATCCTTCGCCTTGGGGGCGTCCACGATCTGATGCGGTTGCAGGAGTTCCCCCAAGCCCTCGTTGATCTGTCCGTACTTGTCCATGAAGTCCGTCAGCTTGTGGCCGATGAAGAACATCGACCGCATGATGCCGATCACGATGGTCGTGATCATCACGACCGTGCCGATGGTGATGATGCGATGCTGCAGGAGCAGGAGCGACATCGCGAGCATCCCGAAGATGAAGAGGGCCACGAGCACGCCGTTGGTGAAGAGAATCCACTCCGAGAGCCACCAGTTGTACGCGTCTGCATGGCGGTACTTCTCGATGAAGCCGTCGAGGTACTCTCGTTCGTAGGCATGGTGTCCGTACTGGTGCACCGCGGAGATATTCGATGTCGCATCGACCATCTTTCCTTTGAGGATTGATGCGTGCTCCGCGACGGCGTACGCATGGTGCTTCTTGCGGAAGACGAGGAAGGTGTTGATGCCGAGAAAGACGACCACCCATCCGCCGAGGATCAGCCCCAGCCAGAGGTTAGCCCACAGAGCGAGTGCGAAGCTCCAGAGGAAACCGATGACGAGCGGCAGGAATTCCCACAGCGTTGCGGAGAGCATGTCGCCCGTCCCCGAGGAGGCGTTGCTGATTTTGTTCGTGAGCGCTCCCGCGAACCGTTCGTTGAAGTAGGTGCTGCTGTGTCCGGTGAGGTAGGCGAAGAGCTCCCGGTTCACGGTGGCGCGCGCTCCGGTGATCCACCGCATTCCGCAGAAGCCGCTGCATCGCCAGATCGTTTCGTCCACGAGGAACGTGATCGGGTACGCCATGCCCCAGAACCACATGGCAGCCGTGCTTTGGAACGCGCTCTGCGCGGCGAGCGTTGCCGCATCCACCAAAAGCTTCAGTTCAAGCGTGAGCATGCTCCCGAGCGTCTCGGCTGCGATCACCGCCGCGAGCGCGCCCACGGCCCACCGCTTGTGCCGCAGGGTGATGTGCCACGCGAACGCAAGGGGGCTCTTGGGTAGCCGACGAACGGAGGGACTGCTTTTCATGAATGCGGAGTATACAGAAAGAAAGGCTCTGTGAAGGGCAAAATCGGTTGTTTTTCCGTTTTTTCTTTTCCGTGAAAAGTTCTCTCAACGGTCTCGGAATCGGGGATGCAACTCCATGCGCTTCTCGGGGCCGTAGAATGTGGCATCGAATTTCTCCAGGCATCGATGATGGCCGAGGAGAACGATGTGTTGGCCTTCGCTGAAGAACACCGGCGCTCGCCAGTGACATTCCATGGAAGCGCCTGGGTCTCGAATCAGACAGTCAATCATGAACGGCGACGGATAGATGAAGCACTGCGTACCGCCGGCGACTTGAGTTTCGATGCGATCATCGTGATCGATCGTAATACCCAGCTCCGTTGCGATCTCCATCGGCAGGATCGTGTGCGTCGCTCCCGTGTCAACGAGTGCGAGTATCGGTGGCAGACGATTCTTCTTGCATGCGAAAATGACAGGAATGATCGGCAACCAGTTTCCCTCGTAGGGATAGAAATCAAATCGCATGGAAACCGGCAAGAAATGGCGTTTTGGGGACGAAAGCGAGTTGCAAGGAATCTTTGTCATGGTCCTTCACTTTTCGTAACACTCCGGCAAGCCGCACATCAGTCGCCAAAACTTTTCCTTTCCTGCTCGCCACCCACTTGCCGGCATTTTTTTTGGAGTAAATCATCAGAAACATTTTACTGCTGAAAAGGGCGCGAGCAAGCATTTTCACATTTCTTTTGTCGATTTCTCCAGCAGCGCACTCTTCCACGCGAGCTCGAAAATGATGCTATTGGTTTGCACGATATCCGTTCCTTCGATGAGCAGGGCGAAGTCTTCATCGAACGAGAACACGCTCATTTTTTTGTCGTAGATGAACATTTCGTTGGCGAAATGCATCGTCGTGTTGCCGATGATCCTTGCATCGCGCAATTCATCCTGTGCTTTGCAAAGGAACAGCCGAGCGAGCGCGGAATCGGGCATGATGACCCGAGCGGGAATCTTGCGTTGAATACGTTCATGGAGCACTGCTTGCATCACCCATTCTTCGGAGAAGTACACGAATGTCTTCTCCGGCAGAAAGTAATTCAGGATCTCCGTTTTTGCGTTCAGAATATCGAGGTAGAGCCTCTTCAAATCTTCTTTGCCTTCGTAGAAGGTGATACGCGGCTTGTGTACGAGCTGATTGTGGATGGCGGCCATCTGGGGAATCGCCCCTTCCAATTGCCGGACGTACTCACGGTGTCGATTGAGGAGAACGGAGGGCGGCAGCACCGAGTAGTACCGTGTTTTCTTCCTCAAAAAGAATTCCGCAATGCCTTTCTGCGAGAGCTTCTGAAAAATGCTCATGGTCGTCGCACGATTCAACCCGGCCCGTCGCGCGGTCACGCTCACGGGCGCCGTTCCCAATTCCAGCGTCGCGAGGTACACGGCCGCCTCCTTTTTGGTGTAGCCGAGTTGTTGGAGAATCAATCGAGAATCCATGTGCTGACGAAAATATCATCAGAATTGAACATCAATATTCTATTGAATTCAAGCCAAAATATGGATAATCAATTATTCTTCTGTCCAATGAGTTTTCATATTTCGTCCGCAGGAACATAGGATCGTTTCGCTATGTTTGGTTATCTTTCCGATGATTCCTACAACAATGACCCGGCTGTGCTGGAGGGTGATAGGCGCCGCAAGGAAAAATTTGATAAGTTGCCTCTCTCAAGGAAGCTGGCGAAGACCGCACAATCGTGTGCCTGGAGTCTTTATTGTACCGGTGCAACGGTCCATGAATTGTTCGATCCTGAAATTGTCGAGGGAGGTCTATTCAAATTAGCGGTCAGGTGGCGGTCCACCGGTGGAGGAAAAGTCGCTGAGATCGTCCTTGATGCAGACCTGAATGTTATTTGGGCGACATCAAAGGAAGAATTCTGGAGAGCTGTGGACGAATCCGAATTGACGGCTGCTATTTCTGCTGTTTTGGAAGCGGGGCGATCTCTTTCAAAGGAGCGACTCGTTGCATTGTTGACCGAAGCTTTGGAGCAAGAAGAGAATCGAAAGTTACAAAATGTTTCCCCATCACTCGTCATTTCTTCATCACCGCCACCGCATGTTCCTCGTTCGGATCGATCGCGAGTGCCTTCTTCGCACTTTCCTCCGCAGCACTTCTGTCTCCGATTGCCGTTTGAACCTGCGCCAATCGTCCCCACGCTTCGGCGTCATTGGAGTCAATCGTGACGGCTTGCTTGAACGCCGTGATCGCGCTCTGCAGGTCTTCCTTTTTCGCGTACAGGATGCCGAGATTGAAGAAGGCGGCTTCCAGAGTCGGATCGCTCGCGGCGGCGGCCTCGAAGTGGGTGATTGCTTCGTCGATGTTGTTTTCGGCCGAAAGGAGCGCGCCCAGGTTCAGATGCGCCCGCGCGTGGTGCGAATCGAGCGCGAGCGCTTGCGCGAAGGCCTGCTCGGCCGCGGGGAGCAGTTGTTTGTCGACATCGATAAGTCCCACGTTGTACCAGGCGCGTGCGGTCGGACGAATCGCGATGGAGGCTTGGTACTGGGCGAGTGCGCCTTCCGTATTTCCCTCGTCGCGCAGATAACTTCCGACAATGTTGTGGGCGAGATGGGAATTCGGATAGACCGCGAGAGCGTTTTTGAAGAGCGTCTCGGTGTTCGCCCACACGAGCGATTGCCGGAAGGCCAAGACGCCGAAGATCGTTGCAATGATTGCTGTGGGAATCTTCATGAAGAGCGGGAACATTCTTTGTTCATTCTTTCGCTCGAGCAGGAATTTCATCCCGTATGCCAACAGGAGAAGAAGCCCGATCATCGGCAGGTAGGCATAGCGGTCGGAAGCGAAGTAGAAATCGAGGAAGCCGTCGCCCTTGTTCACATTGCCGAAGCTCGGTGCGATCGTGAGGAAGAAGATGCAGGCGCAGAGAAAAATCGAACGCGTCCACCGTCGCGAGAGAATCGCGATCACGATGAGAGCAATCGTCACGAGGAGCGAGAAGAGCAGATCGGGAGATGAGAACGTGATCGCTGCAGTGTAAGGGTAGAGGACGGAAAGGCCGGCTGGGACGAAGAACTTTTGGAGCGTGAAGACGGCGCTTTTTCCTCCGAGCAGCATGTAGTCGAGCATCGTCGCGCTCCCGATTGCGCCGGTTTTGCCGCCGTACGCGATGATTCCGAAGAGGATGCTGAGGAGGAAGTAGGGTGTTTTTTCCCATACGAGTTTCCAGCTCCACCGTCGCCCTTCAACGTCATCCAGAGCGAGGAGCAGGAGCGGGAGAAGGATGGCCGTCACTTTCGAGAGTAAGGCGAGGAGAAATGCAGCGATACTCAGTCGGTACCACAAGCGCTTTTCCGATCGCACAAAGACGATGTACGTTCCGAATGCAAGCAGAGAGAAGAATGCCGACTGCAGATCTTTGCGCGCCGCAGCCCACGCGACGGCTTCCGCATTCAGCGGATGCACGAGGAAGAGGAGCGCGCAGGAGACGGCGAGATCCTTCCTGCGAATGAGCAGCATCGCGAGCCAAAAGACGATCAATGCATTGGCGATGTGCAGGGCCAGATTATGCGCGTGGTAGAGGAGGGGACTCAGTCCTCCGATCAGGTAATCGAATTGGTATGAGACGAAGGTGAGCGGGATGTAGAGCTCCGGGTCGTACGACGTGAACGCCCTCGCGACATTGGTCGGAGTCGGTCCCTGCACGATGGGATTTTTGAAGATCAGCACACCGTCATCGAACTCGACGAAGGAATTGCGGAGACTCGCGCCGTACACGAGCAGCGCGATCCCCGTGAGAGCGATGGCGAGGAGGAGCCATGCGCGGAGCGGGAATTCGCTGTTGGTGGGAGACATGGCGGTATCGTACCGAGGAATGTCCAGGTGATCACGATGAAGGTGTCAATCGGCCGGGAGATTCTCGATATGTTGAACGTGCGGAAACATACAACGCTCTGCGTATCGTACGCACCACTTGAAGATCGGTTTGAAGAGGAAAACAGCTGCACATCCGACCCACGGATCGATGTCTTCTAATTCACCTTCTGCCTTCATAGTTGTGAGGATTTCGCGCACGCGTTTCATCAGTTCATCGCTGAATTCCACCGTGTCGTCCACAATGGTAAAGCATTCTGGTTTCAGCGGCGGCCATTCATCGGGGGTCGTGCCATTGTAGCCATCTGCGAGGAAGTGGCTGATACTGTGAAAGACCAGGTCATGGTACCTCGCAATCTGGCTTATGAGCGGCAGGGTTGTTTCTGCGATCCATTTGTACCGGGAAGGCTGCAGTGCATGCGGCTCTCCTTTGCAGATGTGGGGAATCACTTCAAAGTAGGACCATATTTTTTGCGTGAGGTTGCTTACGCCGAAATTGAGTACCTGCGATACCGTGATGGTGGCGCAGCCCTCTTCCGTATCGCGATCCATTTGTTGCGCGAGTCTGCGCATCTTGGAAGTTACACTCATGAGAGCATCTCGCATGTTGTCTTGTTCAGACAGGACGGTAATGAAGCTGTTGCATGCTGATTGGAAGACTCGCTCGGTGCGTTGTCGCAGCTGTCGTATCAACTCCCGACGACTGGTGGCTCCCAGGACAATCGTTTCCATGCATGAAGCCAGTTGCTGATCAATGGGGAGCTTGGCTTCTTGATCGAATACCTGGAGCAATGGTTGAAAATTTGCCAAGAATCCCTTGGCCACGTTCGCTTTCAGAGTACCCCCGTGCAGCGTCTCGATTTGCAATCCGCATTCTTGGTGCAAGTCGAGGAAAGCCTGATTGTTTTCCTGTTTGCTCATTTCGCGATGCTACGTACATCCTGCTCTTCCTCAATCGGCTCCGTGAACCCCCCCATCCCCGTCTGGGGCATCTTCTGGACGATGCGCACTTCTGCTGTGGAAGTCGTGGGGAGGCGGAGATCGCCGCCGCGGACCGTGACGACGTTCAGGATGCTGTCGCCTGCCGTCACGTCTCGGTTCGCTCGACCCTCGATGTGGAGGACGCGGACCTGGTGCGGCTGCAGGTTCCCGATTGTCCACGTAATGCGGTTGCCAGTGACGGTCCCTCCCCCCTCGTCCGTGAGCTGCAGTTTCTCGAGGGGCATCGTGTCTTCCACTGCGATGCTCGAAAGGGGAGCGTTGCCGTCGTTGCTCAGCAGAATGTCGACCCCGAGCATGCCTCCTGCTTGCACGCTCGCCTTATCTGCCCGCTGAGAAACACTCAGTGCGTCCTTGGTTTCTTTCATGGCCGTTCCAGAGGAAGCGCTCGACGATGTCTGCTCGATCGGGAGATCGAAGATGATGGGTTTTGCTGATGAAGAGGACGCCCGCGTGGATTTTGCGGAAGACCTCGAGCTTTCCGTTCCTTCTTCCTCGTAGAGCGTTGTTCCGGACTCCTCGCGCACGGTCACAGAAGCGCTGGATCCTTGTTTCGTCCCCGATCCCACCTTGCTCGCGCAATCCACCAGGGTGAGACAGAGGAGCAGTGCACTGAGGATGATGACTTTGCGTCGGATGGTTTGATCCATAGCGTGAGAGAATACCCCACGAGTCTCAGTATGGCAAGGAGGAGACCGCCGCAACAAATCGGGCATCAATGCTTCAAGGACACATAAAATGCCCCCTCTGGGCCAACGTTAGAGAGCCATTCGAGTATTGCGGCTTCCGTTCCGATTGCACGGCGGGCAACCTTTCAGTGTACAAGGAATCAGGCATGGGGGTTTCTTGTTGCCTCCATTCTGATCGCATGGCGGGCAACCTTCCTTCACTTTACAAGGAGTCATCGGGCATGGGGTTCTCTTCTTGCTTCCATTGGTCTTTGCCGCAGTATTCGTGCCAGCAGGAACCGGCCTCAAGGTGCTGGTCGTGACCCTCGCCGTGCTTCTTGTTGAGGCAACCGCCTGGACAGGGGCGCTTGCACCGACATCGGCCACGAAAGCCAACTGGATCATGCTGAGGCTCACTGCTGCGGCAAGCAACGTTTTTATGGAAAGGAGTTTCATATCTGGGGGAAGGAAAAGAGATAATGTACCTATGATACCGCTTCGCGTTTAAAACACCATTAAGTTACAATACGGCTTGAAGGTCCCAAGGTGAAGAATGGCGAATTGCGAACGGGACACAATTCGCAACTCGCAAATCGTCATTCCCCTTTCTCAAACCTCCTTCCCGATGATCGCTTCCACCTTTCCGACCAATTCATTGAGCGAAATGCTCGATTTCATGAAGCAGTCCCGTGCGCCGAGCTTTTTGGCTTTCACCATGATATCTTCTTGCCCCAGGTTCGTGAGGACGATCACCGGCGTTCGAATGTTGAGCGTTTCGGCCATTTTGCTGAGAACTGTGAAGCCGTCCACGCCCGGCATGAGCAAATCGAGCAGGATAATATCGAACGTTTCCCTCTTCAACCTGTCGATTGCGTCTTTGCCGTTGCAGCAACGCTCAGCCAAAAAGCCGTTGTGCTCGAACTTGTTCACGAGCACCCTCGCCATTGCGTCCTCGTCCTCCACGACGAGCATGCGCCTGCAACGCGCCCCTGCGGAGTCGAGAGCACTTTTCCCGGCAAGTTCCTTCTTCTTGGACATCGAGAAAGTATAGCACAGAAGCATCCCTGCCGGTAGATCAAAATCCCCCTTCAATGACGAATTGCGAAGGGCGAATGGCGAATTGCGAGAAATCCAGATTCAGCCCATTCGCAACTCGCCAATCCCCACTTCGCCAATTGGTATTACAACTCCATCTCCAACAGCACCGGCAAGTGATCTGAGAGCTTCACCTCGTGCAGCACGTGGAGCGCTCGAAGGTGAATATGCTTGGAGCAGAGGAAGAGATCGATGTCCTTGGTGGGATGGATGGCCGGGTACGTCGCTTCCGATTGTGGGTTGATGATTTTGAGGCCGGATCCCCGCGCGAATTTCTGAAGTTCCTCGGGATGGGAGAGAGTATTGAAGTCGCCGCAGAGGATCACGTCGTCGTGTTTTGCGACGATTTCCTTCAGTTCCACGAATTGCTTGCGCCGGGTCGCCGCGCGCAATGAGAAGTGCGCAAAGAGCAAGCAAGTGCCGTTTTCGAGCTTCACTTCATACATCAGCTTCTTCGTTCCGTTTTTGAAGTACGACTTGCGGTACGAAACGGGCCGCTGCGAGAAAATGCCGTTGCAGTTATTGCGGAAGAACGGCAAATGCCGAAGCCAACTCTTGCGGCCGTACTTGTTGTCGATCGCATGAAATGTCAGTGAGTGGAGGCGAGGTGCCGACCGCCGACCCCTGTGAATCTCCGCGAAGCAGCACAGATCCGGCTGCACGCGATCGACGAGCGAATTGAGACCGCGCGCCACCTCCCGCAGGATCCTGCGCGGCGTGTAGAAGTACCGGTAAAAGTGGAGGAAATAATCCGTGAAGGATCCGTCCAATTCCGTGCAGTACCCGATGTTGTAGAGGAGGATGCGAAAGGGTTGGGTTTCCATGGGGGTCGGTGTTATTTGCTATTATATCATAAATATTTTAAAATATTAATATGGATATTTGGCTTCACAGAGCGAGTGAAATAGTCATTTGTTGACTCTAATCCATTGATGTGCTTTATTATTTGCATATGACTTCAAACGAAGAATTGCTTACAACGTCATCGGAATCCGATCCATATCGAATTCTGGGACTTGCTCAAGTCGATGGCAAGAGAAATGTCGATCCTTTAGTAAGATATAATGCTTCCCGTGATTATCGTCACGTCTTAGGAGATGATTGGTGGCCAGAAGAAACACAAGATCACATGCGTGCCAGAAGTTCAGATTTCAGAGCAGGAGATAGTTCTCTTGACCCTAAAGAGCCAGTACTCGGAGTTCGTGGTGCACTTTGTCACGAATCAGATCCATTTGGCGATTTTGAAGACGGAAAATAGTTTGCGCGGTACAGTCTGTATATGCCCATCGATCCCAAACGCATTCTCTTTCAAGATGATTCGTTCCTCGCGGTGCTCAAGCTCAGCGGCGAACTCGTCGTCAAAGGGAAGGGGAGAGTCGATCGATTGCCGCTCCTCGATTTTCTGCGCAAGGATTCCCCCGGCATTCACCCCATCAGCCGCTTGGACTTCGAGACATCCGGCGTGGTGCTTTTCGCTCGAAACCGCTCCGTTCTGAAGATTTTCCTGGATACAAAGTTTGCGCAGTGGTCGAAGACGTACCAGGCGATCGTTGCGCACCGCATCGACCGCGATCACAGGACGATTTCCTTCCCGCTCCCGGCGCGCACAGCGAAAGTGACAGTGGCAGCGAAGACGATGTACCGCGTTCTCGAGCGCTTCGCGGATGCCAGTTTGATCGAAGCGGAAACCTCCATCGGTCGCTACCACCAGATCCGGCGGCACTTGGCTATGATCGGCCATCCCCTCGTGCTCGATCCGGTCTACGGCCAGGAGAAGTTCAACAAACTCTTCACGCGCGCATTCCACTACCATCGCTTCTTCCTCCACGCATCCGCCGTCTCATTCCAACATCCAGTCACGAAGGAAATGCTTCGGATCGAAGCGCCGAGGCCGAAGGTGTTTGAGGAGGCGCTGAAAAAATTGAGACGTTCTTGAATTGTCCCCCTCGACTCCGCTCGGGGTGACAATTCGAAAGTTTCAGAGTTTTCTAGAGCTTCTCCCACATGCACTTCCACCACGTTCTGTAACTCTCCGCGAGACCGGGACTCACGAGGACGAAGATCGTCAGATCGTCTCGCAGTTTTCCCAATTCCAAGCCATGGAACGTGACGACGTGGTCGCCGAAGATATCCATGGTGGAATCCGTAGCAAAGTCCTTGGGAAGGAATTTATACGGTTTCCCGACGGCCTTTGGCACCTCGGGCAGGCCGTCTTTGACGGCATAATCGAAGATGTGATGGTGCTTGATCCCACGCCGTTTCGCTTCTTTCAAAAATCGCTGCGTGAATAATTGCAGCCGAGGATCGAACCACGCGCCTTTTGCGCCAAACGAATAGATATCCTCTCCCACTTTGAGTGCCTCGCGCAGGTAGTTCTTCACGCCTTCAATGCCCTTGAAGATATAGGCCCGTTCGGTGGTGAGGTGTTTGCGGTAGAGCGAATGGAGCTTGGGGAGAATAGTTTCCAACTTCGTCTGCTGCTCCGTGACCAATTCCATCAGTTTATTCGGATCTACGGCTTCGTAGATTGTTTCCTTTTGGGTAAATACTTCATAGATGAGGCCCTTTTCGGTCAGGCGATAGAGCGTCTCGTAGGCGTTGCTCCTATTCACCTTGGCGCGCAGCGCAATGGTGGAAACTCCCGAACCTCCATACGTGACGAGCGCTTCGTACACTTTGGCTTCGTTCGGGCTGAGTCCGAGATGTTCCAATGTCGAGAGGATCATATGTTGTCAGTATACCAACAACGTTGTTGTCTTGGCAACAAAAGATATGTCTATAGTATTTGACACAGTTCAGGATTTAGTTTCTGGACTGCTCCTTCACAACGACGGCTTCCGACCCGAGGCAAGCATCCTGCGCATCACGGTGGGTAGAACGCTTGTCTCGGTCAGCTCCAGTGTGGAGATGATAGACAGGCTCGCGCCGAGGAATCGGACAACTATTAGAAGGGAAGTGCGATATGAATCAAGGTTTTCATGCGGCATTGCTTGCATTGGAGTGGATCATGGGACAACGAAAGTCTGCTGATCTCAAGGATTATTCTTCCAATGCGGTTCGTGCTTTATTTAAGTACTTGCATGAAGCAGCTCAAATGAATGGAGTTATGCTCAGAACGGCAGAATGCCTTGTCAGGCATGCGTTTTGGAATGACGATCCCAAAATACTCGCGCCAGATTTGTTGCAAGATCTCAAAAGCGGTGCCGCTGACAAAAAGACCAGTTGGCTCTCCACAAACCTACCGAAGTTCCCATTTGCCTCTGAAACTGATCATCTATGGTGGGTAATGGAATGGTTTGCGGCGGAGCCTTCTGAGCAGGATGAGCAGGATGAGCGGACAAGGAATCCTTATTATGCATGGAATACTTTTTATCCATCGAACCCGCCAATACACAGCGATCCAGAGTGTCTCTGGAAAGTCGTTACTGGACTCTTCGAGAAGGATCCCAAACGTCTGCGCCCCGTGCTGGTGAAGGGCATCGAACGATGGGAATCCATCAGGAAAAATGGATCAGTAAGAACTTTGGTGGAGGAAAATGATTACAACACAATTCATCCGTAGAGTTTCGAGAGGCGGTACAGGAAGAACTTCACATCGCGTACGCCTCGTTGAAGCACTCTGAAGTTTTTGATTTTGGCGTTGAACGA